>CAJUQB010000062.1:0-6849 GCA_910588285.1 uncultured Lachnospiraceae bacterium | reverse complement strand
GCCACTGGATTCCCCGGTCATGGAGATCCGCAAGGAGCCCTGCCCGCACCATGGAGACAAACCAGCCGCCATTGCCATTGGGGGACATGGCCAGGTTCTTCTCGTCGCGCATCAGTACCCGTCCCTGATAATCCACTGCCGGAACCATCTCCTGGACGAAGAACTTCACATAAGCGCTGTCATAGCCAAAATACCCATGGCTCTCAAAAAAGCTGACCGTATCCTGATGGTTGCCGGCGCTTGTCATGATGTACAGCGGCACCGGACATCCCGCCTCTTTGGTCACCTTCTGCAGGTTGTTGATCAGACACTGGAAGATGTAAAGCTCCCGGGTAATGCCAATATCCACTGTCCCCTTTGGCTGGTCGTAGCCCAGCCTGGTCCCCTGACCGCCGGCAAGAAGCACGGCGCCCACCTTGCCGCTGCGAATCGCCTCAAGGCCGACGGCATGAAGCTCTGCCCGTCTCTCCTCAATCTCCGCACACTCCATGGCCGGAAGGGGCGCGAATGCTCCACGGCTCTCTTCCCCGCCAATATGCTTCAGAGCCTCCATGATACTCCAGTCTGTCCCATCCACCTGGGCCCTTAGATATGCCTGGTCTTCCTCTCCCAAACGCTCCAGCTGACGATTCACGTAGTATAATTTGTCTTCCATGATCCTCATAACCTTTCCTTATTATTTTCTATCTTATTATTCTATCACACTCCACCCTCTGTCAGCAAGACTCTTGGAGCAATTTTTCTGATCTTCATGGAGAGAAGACAGGCAAGCCCAAAAGCCACCAGCGCAAGGCAAATCCCGGCAATGGCAATAAATCCTGTTGGCACCAGAAAATTACATTTTACAATCCCGATTTCCCGAAGGAACAGGGCTGTAAGGCTGTTGATGGATAGGGCGCTCACCGTAAGCCCCACAGCCAGGGACAGAACCATTGCCGGCATAAAGCTTAGAGCTGTCTGGCAGACCAGCTGCCCTGTGGTAAACCCCAGCGCCTTCATAATCCCGTAATCACGCTTTTTGCTGTTCAGCATAGTGCGGACAAGAAGATACAGCACAAAGGCTACAATGCATACGCTGAGTATCAAAACGGCCACAACAATGGTACGCATCATGGACACATAGACCGCGGAGGTTCCATCCATCACGGTCTGGATATTGAAGGCCGCGTTTATCTCCCCCGGAAACTGTTTTGTCATGTCCTCGTTGAACACATCCACATCTATCTCCGGCTTCACATTGATATAATAGCTGACATTGGGAAGCTCGCCCAGCCGCTGATAACCGCTGCGGGTCAGCAGGCAGTCCTTTCCCAGGTGATTGGAAATCTGGGTAAAGCCGGTAATCAGGTAGGCTGCTTCTTGTCCGCCCGCTGTCATCACGATCTCATCCCCAATGGCAAGCCCCTGCTCCCTGGCATATTTTGCGGCAATGGCTATCTCATTGTCGTATTTGGGGCACCGTCCCTCAAAGACAACGCCCGGATTATTCACCTTGGAAAAATCATCCGACAGATTCGCTGTCAATGCAAGCCCTCCCACATGGCGCAGCTCCACGGAATGATACAGATACACCTTTTCCACGCAGTCATTCTTCTCAAGGGCTGTAAGAAACTCCTGCTCTCTGGCGCTGTTGACATTGAGGCAGGAATCTGCCGTCTCGCCCACAATCAGATCCGTAAAGGGCTTGATGTCAACCATCATATTCCGCCACATCAGGCCGGAAAAGGCAATCACCAGGGATAGCACCAGCATGGTAATGCACACCGTAACATTCTGCCAAAGCCCTGCGCAGGTGGCTTTCATCCCCAGGCTTAGGTTCAGCGGGCCGTGGGTTTTCTCCAGTGGAAGATGATTGCGCTTAAAGCTGTGGGTTCGAATCCCCTGGCGCAGCGCCGTAATCGGTTCTATCCTCTTGATCCGCCGGGCAGACAGCCACACTGCCAGGCCAACCGATGCCCCCGTCAGGCCTAAGGTTACCAGGCAGGGCAGCAGCAGGAACCGAAGCTGATAGGGGATCCCGGTCTGGGCGATCATCATCTCGTTCACTGCCGGAAACAGCAGGTACGATAATCCGGTCCCAGCGCTGGCCGTAACCAGCGCAATCCCCACAAACTGCCCCAGCAGGATCCCCACAAGCTGTCGCCCGGTGTATCCCACTGCCTTCAAAGCTCCCAGGTTTTTCATATTTTCCCGTATGTAATTGGACACATTGGAAGCAATCACCACAAGGGCAATCAGTAGGATAAAAAATGCCATAGCGCTGATAATACCGGAGCATGTGCTCTGGGAAATATAGCGGGACTGGGTCACCATGGTATAGGAATTACTGATGGCGCGCACGTCCGGGTAATCCACAGAAATCACATTTTTCGCCATAGCCTCGTATTCCTGACTGTGGGCCTCATCCGCAATACGAACCGAAGCCAGGGTGGAGGGATACATATAGGGCTTTTGGGAAAGCTCCTGATACACATCCTCTGTCACCACAAACGCTGTAACCGCGCAGTTGTGGGAGCCTGCCATGGGGCTGTTAAAATATCCCCGGACCACAAGAGAGAGCTCCTCCCCGCCAAAGCTGAAGGTGATGGTATCTCCAACCCTGTGATTGTCTCCGCCGTAAAGCATGGGGAGATAGACGCCGCTTCCGGAGGATTCCTCCAGAATCTCAATGCGGCCCACCTCTCGGCCAAGAGCCGTATCCTTTGGAAGAAAAAAGCTCTCACAGCTGGCCACCCCGTCATTGTAGGGAATGGCTGCCGTTGCCCACAGAACCGGCGTCATGCAGATCTGCTTTGTGCGCGCATCCTCCAAAAGCCGCTCCTTTAGAAGCTTTGTGACCCCTTCCTCACGGCTGCATACCATCAAGGTCACATGGCTGTCATGGAGCTGTTCATGGGTACGTCTGAAATTTTCTTTGTAGTCCGTGGACAGCATCAGCCACAGATTCAGCATCATGGCTGCCAAAAGAATCAGCAGGATCATGGCAATCGTCTGCCCCTTGGCTTTTTGGATATTAGCCCTGATAATCAAAAAGCTCTTCTTCATACTACCACCCCATTTCCTTAAGAAAGGCGGTAAGCTTTTCATGCCGCGCCATGTCCCCGTGCTCATACCTTCCCAGGTCACATTCTCCCAGGACAGACCCATCCTTCAGATACAGAATGCGGTTCCCCCGCCGGGCAGAACGCATATCATGGGTCACCATCACCACGCTCTGTCCCCGCCGGTTGCAGGCGCTTAACGTATCCAGCACCTCCAGGCCCGTACTGGAATTGAGGGCCCCTGTGGGCTCGTCAGCAAAGAGGATTTCCGGATTGTTGATCAGTGCCCGGACAATTCCCGCCCGCTGGGCCTCCCCGCCGGACAGCTGGGTGGGGAATTTCTTCTGTATCTGCCGGGAAATCCCCACTGCCTCAAACAGCTCCTGGGCCTGCTTCACCAGGGCCTTCCTGTCCCTGTTCACCAGGAGGCCTGCTGCCAGCACATTGTCCATCACGCTCATCCCCTCAATCAGATAGATCTGCTGAAAGACAAAGCCGCAGTGCCTGCGCCGGAACACGGCCAGCTGATCGGAATTCAGTGCAGATATCACGTCCTGCCCAAAGGTAATCTGCCCAAGGGTTGGCGTATCCATGCCGGAAAGGGCGTAGAGCAGCGTGGATTTCCCTGCGCCGCTGGCCCCCATAATCACGGTAAAATCTCCCCGGTAAAGCTCCAGGTCAATGTTCTTGAGGACATGCTGCATGAGGCCGCCGTTGGAAAAGGATTTGCTTAAGCCCTCTGTTTTTAATAATATTTCTTTCATCGTATCCCTCCATTTTGGTACGCGTAAACAATAAACATCTTTTCATGTTTCATTTTACGCCAGGGACTTCTTAACGGTCTTTAGGCAACCCTTAAATATTCCTTAAATCTGAACGCCCATTCATGCGAATATCCGGGCAGCCGGAACACCCCTCACCCATCCAAAGCCTTACGCAAGCCAAAGGCCGCCCCGCACAGGGGCAGGCTGACCAGCGCCCGCAGCCCCATTTTGCCATTTTCCAAAACAAGAGCTCCTCCCATCTCCTCCATAAAATAGTTGGACAGATACAGCCCCAGCCCTGCTCCCTCGATTCCTCTCTGGTTGCTTCCGCGCCAGAATTTTTCCTTCAGGAGGGGCAGCTCCTCTGCCGGTACGCCGCCGCCCTCATCCTCCAGCGCAAGAATGAGACGCGGCCCGTCCAATGCTGCCGAGACGCTTATTTTGGCATCTGCATATTTATAGGAATTGGCAAACAAATTGTCAAAAACCTGCTGCAGGCGCAGCGGATCTGCCCACACCAGACAGGGGGGCAGCTTTGGCATCTGGGCACGATGAAGGTAATCGGCATTTTCCAGAATAGCCCCAACCTCCCGGCTGGCCAGCTCTTTTGGCGTAACGGTGATCTGCCGCAGCTCCTCTAAGGTGGCATGGAACAGGTTCATAACAAGGGTATTAATCTGATCCGCCTTGCAGATAATCTGGGCATAGGTGTCCCGGTTCTTCGGATTCTCCGCCAGAGCCTCCCCCACCTCCGCCGCGGCCTTGATGCTGGCAACCGGCGTCTTGATATCATGGGACAGCTTGGCAATCAGCTCCTTTTTGCTGGCATTTGCTTCCGCCTCTGCAAGCCGGGCCCGTTTTAATTCCTCACGCATCAGATCAAAGCTCTCGGTAAATGCACCGAACAGGTTCTCCCTGTCCATTTCCAGCGGAATGTCCAGATTCCCTTCCGCCACCCGCCTGGCAAATCCCTTCAGCCGTTCAAAGGGCCGTATCACCCTGCGCCTCCAAGAAAGACCATATCCCAGGAGGGCTCCCCCCTGCACCAAAACGATCAAAGCAAAAAAGAAAGCCAGCCTTTGCCTCTCCTCCGCTAAAAGCTGCCCCCCTTGATTGTTGATCAGAATCTTTCCTGCCGCAGTTTTCCCCACCTCCAGGTCGAGAATCGTGTCCCTGTGGCGCACTGCCTCATTCACGGTCTCACTAAGCCCCCGGGCCGTGCGGTATACCACCTTTCCCTCTTCATCGAGAACCACATAGTCAAGACCTGTGCGATTCTCATGCTCTGCCAGCTTATCCCAGTCCTCCTGGACGGACTTCACCGCCTCATTTACCGCAATGGTGTCCTGCAGGATCTCCTCCTTCCCCATGGCAAAAACCGCCAGGGCAGCCAGCTCTGCTGCCAGCACGGCCACAAGGATCATTGGAAATACCCATCTTCTCATACTGTCCCTCCCCGCCCTCAGAGCCGGCCGCTGCCGGCTCCTTCTTCAAACCGGTAGCCTTCTCCCCAGACCGTGACCAGATACCTGGGCTGTCCCGGCTCCACCTCAATGGCCTCCCGCAGCCTTCGGATATGTACGTTCAGCGTCCCGTCTCCGGTAAACCTGTCCTCCCAGACATGTGCAAAAAGCTCCTGCTTGGAAACCACCTTATTGCGATTCTGCACCAGATAGCCCAGCAGCTTGAATTCCATTGCCGTTAGCCGAACCGGTTTTCCCTCCACCTGCACCTGCTTTGCCTGGAAATCAATGGAAAGCCGTCCGTCGCTAAAACCGGCCTCCCCGCTCTGTCCATAACGCTTCAAAACTGCCTTTACCTTTGCCAGAAGCACGCCCAATGAGTAGGGCTTCTGGATATAATCGTCTCCCCCAATATTCAATGCTACAATTTTGTCATCATCACTGGTCCTGGCTGAAATAAATAAAATGGGGATCTGGGTCTGCTCCCGCAGCTCCCTGCAGAGCGCAAAGCCGCTGCCATCCCCCAGGTTGATATCCAGCAGCAGCACCTGGGCCGTGTGCTCCCGAAAAAATTCCCGGCATTGGGTTCCACTGTAGGCAACCGCTGTTTTCACCCCAAAAAGATTAAAATATTCCGCTGTGCTGTCCGCCAGAAGCACTTCATCATCAATAATCAGACAGTCATATTGCATGGCTGTGCCCACCTCTCTTCGTTCTCCTTTACGGAACCTTCATAGCTTCATACACATTCCTTATGATATATCTGCTTCCATTTGACATGTTTGCTTGATGAAGCATTTTCGGTTCCATATGTTTAGTATAACGAATTTCCCACAGCTGCACAATGGCCAATCGCAAAATGTTCTTTATGATACTTATAATCCCTGGCCCACTGCCTTCTTCATCCTGCGCACATAAGCTCCCACAGACCCCACCGAGGACTGTCCCAGCTCTGCAACCTGCTTTGCGATGGCTGTGTCCACGATCACACCGTCCCCCTGGGCTGCCAGCTCTGCAGCCTGACCCGACGTTGCGGCTCCTGCCACAACTACACAGGGAACCGCAGTATTCTCCCGAACCACTCTTTGGATAAGCGCCAGATCCGTAGGGAGCCCCCTCCGGCCTGTGCCTGGCCAGGGACAAGGCATAAAAATCCTTCCGCCTCCCGGGCAATCATGGCTATCCGCTGCATCCCGGCAAGCACGATCATAGAAATCAGGGCTACCCCATATTGCCTGCACAGGGGCCCAAATTCTCCCTTTTCCTCAAAGGCAGATCCAGTAAGACTATCCCATCCACCCCGCCTTACGGCAGGCGGACAAAAACCGCTCTGTTCCGTAAGAAAAAACCTCATTCACATAGGTCACAAACACCAGAGGAATCGCAACCTCCTCTCGCAGCTCCTCCAACAGGCCGTGAATTGTAACTTTTGAGGCACCATCACGAATTTTTGTGTGCAAAAGTACGGTGCCGATGGAGCCGCAGATGAGGGAAAGCTGCTCATTTGAGTAACTGCAGCCATTATCGCCATGGATGACCGGCGCTATGAGAGCGAGGCGGAACTGCGCCATGGCGGCTGCG
>CAJUQB010000061.1 GCA_910588285.1 uncultured Lachnospiraceae bacterium | reverse complement strand
ATAATTTTCAGCACTTTTCACAATGATTTAGAGGGGGGAGTGAACAGTAACTTTGGAAGAAACAGAAGCCAGCAGCAGCAGGGCCCTCTGTTCCCAAAAGGCCTTGCTATTGCTGGCTTTGTTCCTGTGAAGTCACCCCATGCTGCAGGCAGCAGGGCATCCATATTGTGCTTACGGACGCAGTCCCAAACCGCCCTCCAGGGTAATGGTCTCACCTGTCATGAACTTAAAGTCCGGGGAAGCCAGCTGCACGCAGACACGGCCGATCTCCAGCTCCGAATCGCCCAGATGGCCCATGGGCGGAATGTGGACATTCTTCTCATAGGCTTCCGGGTACGCCTGCTGAAACTGCTCCAGCTGGGCAGTCCAGGCCAGGGGACATACCACATTTACATTGATGCCGTCCTTGCCCCATTCGGTAGCCGCCACACGGGAAAGTCCGCGGATCCCTTCCTTGGCTGCCGCATACGCACACTGGCCGTAATTGCCGAACAGACCTGCGCCGGAGGCAAAGTTGATAACAGAGCCCTTGCTCTTGGCCAGATAGGGATAGCAGGCCTGCATGTAGTAAAATGCCGCATACAGCCCGGAATAAAGGGCCAGATCAAACTGCTCGGTGGTGTGATCCGCCAGCGTAACCCCAGAGGCAGACGCCTGGGCATTGTTGATCAGCACATCAATCCCCCCAAAGGTCTCCACGGTCTGATTGACCACATTTTCCACAACCGCCTTGTTGTCGGATCCGGCGTTCACATCTGCCTGGATACAGAGAACCTTCACACCGTAGGTTTCCTCCAGCTCCTGCTTGGCATCCTCCAGCTTCTTCACATTGCGCCCGGTAATGACCAGATTGGCCCCTTCCTTTGCATAGGCTGTTGCAATTCCATATCCAATGGAACCGCATCTGCCGTCACTGAGCACAGCCCTTCCTGCGCCTGTAATAATTACTGTTTTTCCTGTAAAATTTCCCATGAAATATTTCTCCTTCCTGCAGTGTCCTGTTATATTTGCCGAACCGTTCTGCGAATATTGCACCTTCGAACAGCCCTTATGATACAATATAACGTTTTTTGCAGTACAAGTCAACAAAGAACCCGTTAATTTGCCTCATTCTCATGGCTGTCCGCCTGTGGCCGGGGATCGGCTTCCGGAAAAGGCGCTTCCTTCTGCTCCGTCTTCTTTTGCCGATGCTCCAGCACTGCATAGACCAGGGCAATTGCAATGGCAATCGTCCCTACCCCCAGGAACAGCAGGCTCTTCTGCAGCAGCTGAAGTCCCCAGAAATCATGGAGCACTACCTTGGCGCAGGCAAATAGCGCCAGGCACAGTCCATAGATGCGCAGCGGCATCTCCTGCCGGACAAATCCGGCCACAATGGCAAGAATTGCCAGCACCATCAGCAGCAGGCTGATCAGGAAGGCAAAATCTGTCGGAATGGCAAGAATCTCCAAAGACAGGATTGCCAGCATAATCATTTCCTGCAAAAGATGATGCTCCCTTAACTTCCACAGGCCTGCCAGAAACAGCAGGACTGTGCCGAGCAGGCCAACCCACCACACATGGTCGCAATTGGCCAGCAGCAAAAGCACTGCTGCTGCCTGATAGTATAGGCCCTGATAATGCCAGCGGAACTGCTTCACAAAGAGGAACACCGTATTGGCCGCTGCCAGTGCCAGGAACACACAGTTCCACCATACATTTCCATTGATCATATTTGCAAAGCACACCCCTGTCAGGTAAGCGCTAAGCAGCCCCAGAGAACAGATCCATACAACAAAAAACCCCACGTCCTCCCGGTTCAGATAAAACAGGTTGATCAGAATGGCAATCACAACGCAGTAGACCAGAATCAGTGCAGGCCCGCCCGGCAGCCCTTCCAGGGTCAGCAGGAACGAAGTGAGCAGAGAGCACAGGGGAAACATGATCTGATGGGTCATCTGCACCCCATAGACGTATTTTCCGGAGCATCCAAACTGCCAGAGCACATTTAGCAGCACGGTTACCACAAGCATCACAATGTATGCCGGAATCGTTCCGCCCCATGGCAGGAACAGGCCGAAGAATAAAAAGCCCGCCACTCCGGTACACTGAATCACACAGGAACAGCTGGCCCGGCCTGCTGCCCAGGCAATCAGGGACACTGCCACAAAAAGCCCGCAGGTCAGCCATTCCGAAAAGCTGTCAAATACATAATAGTTTAAAATTACCGACAGATAGACCCCCACTATCCCGGCTGCCGTACAGCCCAGAGACACCTTCTGGGCAATCCGCGGCATACACAGCTGGGACAGGATCCATACAAGGGCAAAAAAGCACAGCATCATCATCCCCTGCACCACATCCGGCAGGAAATTCCGGGCCAGGATCACCAGTCCGATCAGCACAAACAGGACGCCAATCCCGCTGAGCACGCCAATCCCGATCTTAAACTCCACCGAACTGCCCTTGGCTCCCTCTGCCTCCTGGAGCTCCGGCGCCCTCTCTGCCTCCCGGAGCTCCGGCGTCCTCTCTGCCTCCTGGAGCTCCGGCGCCCTCTCTGCCTCCCGGAGCTCCTCACGGCAATTTTCCGTATTCTGCCTTTGCAGCTCCTGGTTGGCCCGATAACGCTGCATATTCTCCTCCACAGACCGGGACACCTCTCCCATCTGCTCCGGGTGCTCCCTGAGAATCTGCTTCATCTGCTCCAGATAACGGTCAAAATTCTCATCCAGGGATTCCTCCATGTAACGGTCAATTCTCTGTAACAGGCTCTGTAATAAATCTTCCATCCTAAAATCTCCTTTTCCTGTATCCAATTATAGCACAGCATCCGAAAAAAAGCCACTGATTGCATGTTCAAATACGCGCCAGGTCCAAAACTCTTACGGGCAACATTTTTCCTTACCGCCGCAGTGGGTTTTCCACGGAGCGTTTTTATTTCACAGGACACACTTTCCTAAAAATAAAAAAGAATGCGCTCTGCTCATTCTTCGCACCCGAGCGGTGCCGTTCACGGCTAATTTCACCTCCGCGAGGTGTACATCCTGCCCGGAGGGCTTTTTTATGATATAGGCAATCCGGAGGAATTTCCTATATCATAAAAAAGGCACATACCAAATCGGGTATATGCCATAAGATAATACAAACTATAAAATGGATGGAGAAGGATTCGAACCTTCGAAGGCGTTGCCAACAGATTTACAGTCTGCCCCCTTTGGCCACTCGGGAATCCATCCATAATGAGATTACTTGCTCTCACAAGAATAAATTATACCATAGCCTTAGCCTGAATGCAAGTATTTTTTGCGCAGCAAAACTTATCATTCCTGAAACAGATACCGGTACTTCCGGTATCGGAACAGCAAAAGCTCCTTCACCCGCTCCCGAATCTCTGGCGGATAAAAGAGCTCTCTGTCCAATACTGCCGCGAGCTCCTGCTTCCCACAGGAGAAATGCAGCCTCTGGCCATACAGCTCCTCCGCAATATCCAGCTGCTCATCAAAGCTTTGGCAAAAGGTCTTAGGCTCTGCCTCCTCTGCCAGCTCTTCAGGAGCTTCTCCCAGCGGATAATCCATGGTAATATCTGCTAACAGCCCTGCTCCGTTATCAAAGATCGGACAATACTGGTAAGCTCCTTGTCCGTCACGCAGTACGGCAATATTGTGGGTATGCCGGTCCTCATTCAAAAACAAGGTATCTACTGTCAGTAATTTACTCATATATCCCCCAAAATCCGAAAGGCCTGTATATCGCTCTGTCTGCTCCACCAAAAAACGCAATCGCTCCCTGTGATCCTCAATACGGTAAATACATTTGTTCAATCCCATTCCGCAGCAGTTCTCAAACAGCCGTTCCAGTGTAATCAGGCTCCAGCCCTCCGGAAGGAAATTCCGGCTCTTGCAGCCGCGATATATCCTCCGCTTATATCGGATCTCCTCCGTGTCATAAGAAACATATTCCTCCGGCTCCAGCTGCGTAAATCCCAAAAGCCGGGAAATTACATACTCTGCCAATCCCTCATACCCCGTGTAATCTGCCTTGTACCAGATTCCGTCATTTTCCCATTTCAGCTGGTTTCCCTTGGAGGACCGGCGGTTCTCGGCCCTCATATCCCCTTCAAATAGCTCTACCATCTTCACCTCTCCATGCGGATCCAAAATTCATCCTCTGCCATACGCCCCTCTGTCTTCTCCACAATCAGCAGCGGATCATAGTATGGAAGCCCCAGATCCTGTAGTACCAGCTTCATCTTGTCCCTTGTTCTGGGAAAGCATCTGGATTCCAAGAACTCCTCATATTGTTCAAAGCTTGGGTTCTCCTCCCTGCCGAAGGCCCGAAGAACAGGATCCTCCACATAATTGCGTATCCGCAGCCTGCGCCTGCGCTCATCCACATCTATCATTGTGCAAACCTGCTTCCGGTACATATACCAAAGACGCATGGGATATTCTCTAGCCGGAGCACAAAGCCGGTCCAACAATTCCGGACGCTGTAGAAGCAATACTACAAGGGGCACCGCAGATCCGGAAATTCGGCTCCGCCCCATCTCCCAGCGCTCCACCGTAGGCTTCGACACATTCATCAGCGCTGCAAATTCTGCCTGGGTCATATGAAGCTCCCGGCGCAGCGCCTTGATATCCTCTGCCTCTAATCGATCCGAAAAAATATACTCCCTCATCACATTTCCGCCTTTTATTTTTATCATACCATTAAAATGATGGTAAATCAACATATTATTACAATCATTTTGATGGTTTATATGTTTTATTTTAGTATTCCCTCTTCCATAAAATTCATACGAAACGGCATATATTGAGCAAAGCCCAACATATGCCGCTATTTACATGATTTATTGCCACAGCCCTGCCCAAAATGCAGCCTGCCTGCAGATGCATCTGCAAATGCACCTGAAGCTGCATCCGCCGTTCTCGGATTACACCCTCCGCAATACCAGGGCAGATCTCCCCGGGAGGAACATCTGCAGGTGCCATTGCTTCACCTCATAGTGTACCGGAACCGTAGAAAAGGTCTTCCCGGTGGTGTAGATCACCTGCTCCATCTCGCACTCTTTGGGAATCCCTGCCGGATACAGGGACAAATCCAGGCTCCTGGACACCGTATCATTATTCAGAATAATCACAAACTGCTCCCTGCGGTTAAAGCGGGCATAGCAGATCACATCGTCCTGCCCGTCCAGAAACTTGACAGAGCCGGTGCGGAGTGCTTCATATTTCTTGTGAACCCGTATGATCTCCTTATGGAATCTTAGAAGATCCAGATCCTCCCTGCCCCAGGGATAGGTCCTGCGGTTATCTGGATCTGTAAATCCGCAGACGCCGGCCTCATCTCCATAGTAGACCGTAGGTGCCCCCGGCCAGGTCATCTGGAACACAACGGCCTCCTTAAACACGCACCTGTCCACATCCTGGCTGGCCGCCTCACAGCCCAGCTGGGCTGCACGTCCCACCTTATGGTTGGTCCTGGTCAGGAATCTGGAATGGTCATGATTGGATAATTCGTTCATGGCGCATTGCAGAGAGGGCGTCAGCAGTCTGGTCATAAAATGTCCCATGCTATTCTTAAAGTTCCTGAAGTTCCCCCTCATATCTCCACGGTATTCATCACTGTGCTTTTCCATGCCCGTCAAAAACCAGGTGATGGGCTCCATAAAGGCATCATAATTCATAACCGTATCCCACTGATCCCCGGAAAGCCAATCCCCCGGATCTCCATAGTGCTCTGCCAGTACAAGGGCATCCGGATTGGCCTCCTTCACCACCCTCCGGAAATCCCGCCAGAACTTATGGTTAAACTCCGGAGATTGCCCCAGATCCGCAGCCACATCCAGACGCCAGCCGTCTGCATTGTAGGGAGGCGATACCCATTTGCGCGCAATTCCAAGGATATAGTCATACAGCTCCCTGGAGCCTTCATAATTCAGCTTCGGCAGCGTATCATGTCCCCACCAGCCGTCATAGGAGCCATTGTTGGGCCATGCCTGCTCATTATGGAAATGAAAGAAATTCCGGTAAGGGCTGTCCGCCGTCATATAGGCCCCTGACGGATATCCCTCCTTGCCCTCATAAATGCCTTCCCGGTCCAGCCATTTATTAAAGGAGCCGCAGTGGTTGAACACACCGTCCAGAATCACCTTAATCCCTCTGCTGTGAGCCTCCTCCACCAGATGGATAAACAGCTGGTTGCTGGCCTCAAGATTCTTCTTGTTGGTGACGCGGTTCATATAGCGTGTGGAGTGGGTATTGCACTGATCCCCTTCATTCAAAATCTCTCCCTCATCCTCCACAATAACCCCCAGATGGGGATCAATATAGTCGTAATCCTGGATATCGTATTTGTGGCTGGACGGAGAGACAAACAACGGGTTGAAATAGATGGCCTCCACCCCCAGCTCCTGCAGGTAATCCAGCTTCTGGATCACGCCCTGGAGGTCTCCTCCGTAAAACTCCGCCACGTCAAACTCCGCAGGGTATTTATTCCAGTTCTTCACGGCCTGGCTGTATACCCCAATATAGCTGTACTCCCGGTCCAACACGTCATTTTCCAGATCTCCGCTGAAAAAGCGGTCCACCATGAGCTGATACATTACGGCGCCCTTTGCCCACGCCGGCGTGGAAAAGCCCGGAACAATCTGAAATGCATATTCCGGCCTTATATCCCGGGATACCCCGCGTCTGTCGTAATAACACACCAAAAAACCTGTGGTAATCTTAAAATAATATTGAATATTGTCCTCTCCCACCGGAATCCGGCAGGCATAATAGTCAAAGCTCTCCTCCTGAGTCTCCAATTCCATAGAAATGGTCTGATCCTTCATACACAGCCATACGCTGTCCACATTGTTCCTGGCTGTCCGGAACCGAATCGTAACGGTATCTCCCGTCTTAGGCTCTGACGGGCTGCGGTAATCCTCCGTCCCGTCGCTGAACAAAACATTCTTCCGCAAAATCGGGCGCACACCCATCATATATACCAGTTTTTTGTCCATCTCAAAAATTGCTGATGTTCCTGTTTCCATTTTGTCTGCTCTCCCTATTTTTGTTTTATTATGCCAAATATCTTTTGCACTATTTTATCATATTTTTTGCATATTTGCAAAGCTTTTATTCAGAACATACGTTCTTTACTTTTTCCTGTTTCTGTGCTATAATTTCTGCAAACAGTACAGATACTACAATGCAAAAAGGAGGCTCGGGAATGCACACCTATATTGCCATTGATTTAAAATCCTTCTACGCTTCCGTGGAATGCGTGGAGCAGGGGCTTGATCCCCTTACCACCAACCTGGTGGTAGCGGACCTAAGCCGCACACAGAAGACTATCTGTCTGGCAGTGTCTCCCTCCCTGAAGGCCTATGGCATTTCCGGGCGCGCACGGCTGTTTGAGGTGATACGCAGGGTAGTGCAGGTGAATCAGGAGCGTGCCCGGACGGCTCCCGGCCATACCCTGGCCGGCTCCTCCTGCCATGACCCGGATGTCCGCTCCAATCCCGGCCTGGCCCTTGACTACATCACTGCCCCTCCCCGGATGGCCCTTTACCTGGATTACAGCACAAGAATCTATCAGATATATCTCAAATACATTGCCCCGGAGGACATCCATGTATATTCCATTGACGAGGTCTTTCTGGACGTAACCCACTATCTTGGCATCTACGGCATCACTCCCCGGCAGCTGGCGGCCCGGATGATCCGGGATGTACAGGATACCACCGGCATCCCTGCGGCCGGCGGCATCGGCACGAACCTCTACCTCTGCAAGGTTGCTATGGATATTGTTGCCAAGCATATTGATTCTGATGCAGAGGGCATGCGGATTGCCGAGCTTGATGAGCTCACCTACCGGCAGCTTTTGTGGGATCACACTCCTCTGACTGATTTTTGGCGGATTGGCCATGGCTACGCCAAAAAGCTTGCTGCCAACGGCCTCTATACCATGGGCGATATCGCCCGCTGCTCCTTGGGCGGCCCGGAGGATTTTTACAATGAGGAGCTGCTGTACCGGCTGTTTGGCATCAATGCGGAGCTGCTGATTGACCATGCCTGGGGATACGAGCCCTGTACCATGGCCGATATCAAGGCTTATCAGCCGGAGAACAGCAGCGTTGGCTCCGGCCAGGTGCTCCAGCACCCCTATCCCTTTGAGAAGGCCCGAAGGGTTGTCCGGGAGATGGCCGACTCGCTGGCTCTGGATCTGGTAGCCAGAGAGCTCACGGCCAGCCAGCTGGTACTGACCATTGGCTACGATCGGGAGAACCTGACGGATCCCCATACACGCCTGTCATACCAGGGCCAGGTCACCACAGACCGCTATGGCCGAAGGGTGCCCAAGTCTGCCCACGGGTCCGTTAATCTGTCCCGCAGGACCTCCTCTGCCCGGATCATTGTCAAAGCTGCCCTGGAGCTATATGACAGCATTGCCAACCCTGCCCTCTTTGTCCGGCGCATCACACTGAGCGCCAATCACACTGCAGGGGACTCCTCCGGCCCGGAGGAGCCCCAGTACCGGCAGCTTGATCTTTTTACGGATTACACAGCCCAGGAGGAGATTCTCCAGCAGGAGGAGGAGCGGCTGCAGCGGGAGAAGAAGCTGCAGCTGGCCATGCTGGACATCAAGCACAGATTCGGGAAAAATGCCATTTTAAAGGGCGCTGACCTGGAGGAGGGCGCCACAACCCGCCAGCGGAATCAACAGATTGGAGGACACCGCGCACAATGAGCCTGAAGAATACCCACCGATACGACGACATTATCCATCTGCCCCACCACAGCTCTGACGCTCATCCCAGAATGCCGCTCTCTGACCGGGCCGCACAATTTTCCCCCTTTGCGGCTTTAACCGGCCATGGGGCGGCCATCCGGGAGACAGAACGGCTGACAGACCTGCAGCAGCTTCTTGCTGAGGACGCAGCCCTTGCCATTGACCGCAAGCTCCGTTTTCTACAGGAGAAGCTGGCAGAGCAGCCCCTTGTTGCCGTCACCTATTTCCTGCCGGATCTCCGGAAGGAGGGCGGCTCCTATCAGACTGTCCGGGGAACCGTCCGCAGGCTGGATCCCCACCGCCGCCTGCTGGTGATGGAGGACAGCACCCAGATCCCTCTGGATGATATCACAGATATAGAGCTTCTCTGATCCTGTGGAAGGATATTCCGCATAGAGAGCATTTCTCTGATCCCGGATATGATATTCCGCATAGAGAGCGTTTCTCTGATCCTGGATATGATATTCCGCATAGAGAGCGTTTCTCTGATCCTGCAGAGTGATATTCCGGATAGAGACAGTATCGGATGCTGTCAACAGATAATGGCAGCAAATTTTGGACAAAAAAAAGACAGCCGTTTTCGTTCTGCTGTCTTTTTTAGGAGAAGGTATTTTTACTATGGGGTGTAGTAAAAACTATATAATGTATTGGGGGTTTTTACAGTTATTATAATACCACCTGCCGCCCAATAAGTGTGCACAAACTTACAAAAATTTCCCACAGGATTCTATGCAACTTACACATTACCATTTTCCCACTATTCAGATATAGTATGTCAATTTATACAACCCCAAGCACAATGCCATGCACAATGCCATGCCGTCACAGCCGCAGTGCGGACCCTGATGCCAGTACAGCATTGCGTCATTACGTGAATTCTGCAATGCTGTACCAGATAAATTTACCCCTGGAACAGGGCTTCAAATTCTTCTCTGCCGATCTTTTCCTTTTCCAGGAGAAGGGCCGCGCAGCTGTGAAGAATCCCCTCGTTCTCATGGAGCATGGTTCTTGCTCTCCCATAGCAGTCGTCAATAATGTGCTTGATCTCAGCGTCAATCTTGGCAGCCACATTCTCGCCATAGCCTCTGGCATGGGCCAGATCCCGCCCGATGAACACCTCGTCATCCTCGCTGTCATAGTTGATCAATCCCACATTCTCCGACATGCCATACTTGGTCACCATGGCCTTGGCAATGGCAGTGGACTGCTTGATATCCTGGGATGCGCCGGTGGTGATATCGTCAAATATCAATTCCTCCGCCACACGGCCCCCCAGGCCCACAACGATCTCCTGGAGCATCCGCCCCTTGGTATGAAACATCTCATCCTTTTCCGGAAGGGGCATGGTATAGCCTGCTGCCCCTGCGCCGGTGGGAATAATGGATACAGAGTACACCGGCCCCACATCCGGCAGCAGATGGAACAGAATCGCATGACCGGCCTCATGGTAAGCGGTGATGCGCTTCTCCTTATCGCTGATAATCCGGCTCTTTTTCTCTGCTCCCAGGCCCACCTTCACAAAGGAACGCTTGATGTCCCCCTGCTCCACATAGACCCGGTCCTCCTTGGCTGCCAGAATCGCCGCTTCGTTCAGCAGGTTCTCCAGGTCTGCCCCGGTAAAGCCCGCCGTAGTCTGGGCCACCTGCTTTAAGTCTACATCGTCCCCCAGAGGCTTATTTTTGGCGTGTACCTTCAGGATCTCCTCCCGGCCGCCCACATCCGGGCGTCCCACATGGACCTTCCGGTCAAAGCGCCCCGGCCGCATGATGGCCGGATCCAGGATATCCACACGGTTGGTAGCCGCCATCACAATAATCCCTTCATTCACACCAAAGCCGTCCATCTCCACCAGCAGCTGGTTGAGGGTCTGCTCCCGCTCATCATGGCCGCCGCCCATACCGGTGCCGCGCCGTCTTGCCACGGCGTCAATCTCATCAATAAATACAATACAGGGCGCATTTCTCTTGGCGTCCTCAAAAAGATCCCGCACACGGGAGGCACCCACACCTACGAACATCTCTACGAAATCAGAGCCGGATATGCTGAAAAACGGGACACCCGCCTCCCCAGCCACGGCTTTGGCAAGCAGGGTCTTGCCGGTTCCGGGCGGTCCTACCAGGAGCACGCCCTTGGGGATTCTTGCCCCCAGCTTCGTATACTTCCGGGGATACTTCAGGAAATCCACGATCTCCTCCAGATCCTCCTTCTCCTCCCGCAGTCCCGCCACATTGCCAAAGCTGATCTTTTTGTTCTCCTCTGTGGTCATCTTGGCCCGGCTCTTGCCAAAATTCATCATCTTCGCCCCGCCGGTGTTGGCCTGGGCCTGGCTGGTCATCATGATATAGAAAATAAAAACCACGCCAAATACCAGCAGCATGGGCAGCAATGATATGAGCCAGTTCTCCCCTGGCACATCCGCCTGGCGGTAATCCTTGAAATTATTCTCCCGAAGGATCCTCACCACCTCATTGACGTCAGCAGTATACAGCCGCATGTCCTTGCCGTCCGACATGGTCACCTGCACCTCTCCGCTGGGAACCTCATGGTTGGGTTCAATGAAAACAGCGGCCACCTTGCCCTCCTTCAGATCCTTCTCCAGCGCCACCTCTGTATAGGACTGGCCGCTTTGCCAAGCAGTGCCGGTGGTCCGCAGAATCAGAAATACTGCCACCAAAATAATCAGGAAAATATATATCCCGAATGCTCGATTATGTCTGCTCACTTTTTAACTCCTTTCATCCATCCAGTTCCACGATCCCGATATACGGCAGATTGCGGTACTTCTGGGCATAGTCCAGGCCATAGCCCACCACAAAGGCATCCGGGATCTCAAATCCGGTATAATCCACCTGTACCTCTGTCACCCTCCGGTCCGGTTTGTCCAGCAGGGTACACAGCTTCAGGCTCCGGGGCTTTCTGCTCTTAAGATTCTCCAAAAGATAGCTCAGCGTCCGGCCGGAATCAATAATATCTTCAACGACAAGAACGTCTTTATTTTCAATGCTTTCATCCAAATCCTTCACAATCTTCACCACACCGCTGGATTTGGTATCATTCCCATAGCTGGACACGGACATAAAATCAAAGGATACCGGGACGGTAATGCGCTTCGCCAGCTCACAGGTAAAAAATACGCCGCCCTTCAGCACACAGACCAGCCGAATATCCCGGCCCTCATAGTCCTGGCTGATGACTGCTCCCATCTCACGTACTCTCTTCTCCACCTCTTCTTCCGAAATCATAACTCTGATCTTCTCACTCATGTACTTTCCCTCCGCTCATCTGCATTCCTCTATTCCTACTGCATTTACTTCCAAAATACGTGTTGTAGCGCCCGTTACCTTGTACGCCTCGCTGATACGGCCCCCCACCGCCCAGAGGACATGGGACCCGTCTGCCAGCACCAGCTGCTCTCCCCGCTGCCTGACCGGAACCTTCGCATTGACAAAATATTTCTTCAGGCTCTGGGTTCTGCCCTGGCTGTCAATAACCAGATAATCCTCCGGCTGCGGATTCCTCAGTAAAAGGCCAATCTTTATTTTATCATAATCAAACCATTTCGTATACTTCTTTTTGGGAATTTCTTGTAAATCTGCCTTTTTTTCCAGCAGCCTGGCAGAAATGGAAAGGCCGTACGCGCGAAGCTCCCGGCTCTGTCCCGGCTCCAGCGCAATGCCCCTTCCGCCTGGTTCCCACGCAGTGCCCCTTCCTCCAGGCCCCGCCTCTATACTGGCCCCGCCTGGCCCCGGCTCTGTCCCGCACCCGCCTGCTCCCGGCTCTGGGCTGCACCCGTCTGCCCCCGCCTCTGTGCTGCACCCGGTCTGCCAGAGCTCTATACCTCCATAGGTGCGGTACGCCTGCATTCCGTAAGGCAGGCTGATCCGGCGTCCCACCTGATGATCCAAAAGCCCCAGCACCTGGGCCACATGGATGCCCGTCAGATCCTTCCTGCTGCCGCCGCATTCCCCCAGCAGTTCCATCACCAATGTGCGCCGGACCAGCGGAGGCTCCTGCACAATGCCCTCCTCCAGGAAGTATCCGGCCTCCCGGCGATTCCCCGCACCCCCCATCCTAATCCAGCGCTGCCTGGCCTCCTGCACCAGCTGTTCCAAGAGCCCCCATACCTCCGCCACGCTGCCGGCTGCCTGGCAGATGTGCCCCACTGCTTTTGGATTGATCTCCTCAAGCACAGGCAGCGCCTGATGGCGCAGCTTATTTCTGCTGTATACAAGCTCCTGGTTTGTGGCATCCGTACAATACCCCTGTCCCTGGGCCTGCAAATAATCCTCAATCTCCCTGCGCTCCATACACAGCAGGGGGCGGATGATATTTCCCCGGGCCGGTGGAATCCCCTGAAGGCCGCGGAGCCCTGTGCCCCGGGCCATATGGAACAGCACAGTCTCGGCACAATCGTTTTGATTGTGGGCAACCGCAATCTTGTCCGCCTTCTGTTCTCTGCGGCAGGTCTCAAACAGCTCATACCGAAGGGCTCTTGCCCCTTCCTCCAGGCCCATGCCATGATCCCTGGCATAGGCAATGGCATCGCATTCATACACAAAGCACGGGATTCCCCGCTCCTGGCAGAGCCGGCGTACAAAGTCCGCGTCCGCCCTGCTGGCCTCCCCCCGGATACCATGCTCCACATGGATGACGGAAAGCCTCATGGGAATGGCCTCCCCAAGCCTTTGAAGCATCAGCAGAAGGCAGACAGAATCTCCTCCGCCGGACACTGCGGCCAATATATGGTCGCTCTCCTCTATCATATGATGTTCTCTCACAAAAGATAACACTTTCTTCATTCGCCTATCGCTCCCAAATCCCTGCTGCCAGTATGGTCATATCATCCGGGGCCTTTCCGCCTGTAAACAGCAGCACACGCTCCATCAGATGTCGGGCCAGCTTCTCCGGATTATTGATCTGCGCCGTCTCCAGGATCTCCTTCATGGTCTCCTCCGGATCCGGCACATGGAGGAAATCCATCACGCCATCTGACACCAGTATCACAAAATCCCCATCCTTCAGGGCCACGCTGCTGCGCTCCGGCTCCACCTGGGGATAGACTCCCACCGGAAGGCTGGCCGCACAGATACTCTGCACCTGGTCCCCCCGCATAATAAAGGCCGCCGCCGCCCCGATCTTGTAAAACTCGCATACACCGGTATACAGATCTATGGCCGCCATATCCACGGTAGAAAACATCCCGTCCTCCCCCTGGATCACCATGGCGGAATTCATCATCTGAATTGCGGTCTCCTTCTGAAATCCTGTTTCCAGAAACTTCTCTATTAACTCTATCACCATTTCGCTTTCCTTACAAGCCCGGATTCCGGATCCCATCCCATCAGATAAAATCATGACGCTCTGCCCCCCGTCCAGATCCAGGAAGGAAAAATTATCGCCGGAGACCTGGGCGCCGTCCTTGGGCACTCTGGCTACCCCATGGAGGGTCCGAAACAGCGGCTCCTCCTCAAAGGTCAGCACGGTCTCCTCCTTTCCAATCAGCATCTTGCTGCTTCGGACCGGTATCATCGTCTTGTGCATCCCTTCCGACACGGCCTTTGCCAGGTCCTTTACCGCAATACAGCTTCCCCATTTTGCGCAGATATTGACCTGCAGGCAGAGACGCCCGTTCTGCTTCTCATAGAGATGGGCTTCCTTCAGCTGGCCGCCCCGCTCCCGCAGCCGGTAGCGGACCCCGGCCAGCATTTTGCCCTCCTCCTTGGTGATATCCACATATTCTCTGGCACAATCCTCCATAATATACGCCATGGCATCCAGCTGCTGGGCAATGACCTCCCGGTTCTCCAGCAGGCGGTTATACCAGGCCATATTCAGTCTGGCCTTCTCAAAGACCCCCAAGGCCTCCTCAATGACCACCTGGGGATAGGCACAGTGCTGGGAAAATTCCTCCCGCACCTCCTCCCGGGGCAGTCCCAGCTGCTCCATGGAGGACAGCAGGCGGTAAAACAGCTCGTACATGGGGCTGTTCTCACGTTCCCAGCACAAAGCGCACTGATCGCAGGAAATGCAGATCTTTGCCGTAATCTCCTGCTGCATCCGCCCCATCTCCTCTGCCTGGAATCCGTCCTTCCTCTGGCTCATCTGCGCAAAGATCCTTGACAGGCCGCTGAAGGCCTCTGCATAGGAATTCAGCCGCTGCCCGTTTTCCGGCGCCCGCACCCGGTAGCGCTGCTTCCTGGCTTGTCCGGGCTCCATCATTCCGTACAGCAGCGGTGTTACCACCAGAATAAATGCGCCCACAAATATACTTTCCAGAATCCCGATCCAGATGCTGCTGCGGTTGCGGATCTGCAGAAGCTCTCCTGCAATCATAAGAACCAGGGTCGTACTGCTCCCGATGGCTGCCCCCACTGCCGTACGGCAGCTTTTGCAGGCCCATTTTACCAGCCAAACAATTGCCAGAGACACCAGCACGATCATTCCATATTTTGCCATGGCCTGCACCGGTAAGAACAGCGCCATTCCAAATAAAGAAAAAATCAGCAGCAATGTGGCATTCACCTCTGCCAGCAGCGATGCGATAAACATTCCCGGTATCAGAGGGTAACACCCCGCCACAGCCACCCTGGATACCGCCAGCGTCAAAGCATACACCAATAGTTGTTTCCATTTTTTTCTGTCCATGATAATGACCTCCCTTTCTGCCGTCACTGCGAATCGACAGAGGCCATTATAAAAAAAATCCCCTGAAATGTTTGTCAAATCAGGGAATCCTTTTTCAAAAGTTATCGGCAAAATCAGTGCCTGTATGGAAATTTTACGCATTTCAAGGGAGCTTAAGAATTACAAGAGCTTCAGGGAACTGTCACTCCTCTGGCTTCCTCTCCTTAAAGATAATCTCATTCTCATTCACCAATCCCAGCTTCGTCTTGGCCAGCTCTACAATATACTCCGGTGTGGCCGCATACTCCTCATAGGCCGCAATCTCTTCCTGGCGCTCCAGCTCCAGCTCCAGCTGGTTGGTCAGCTGCTTCTCCTTCACCTTATAGGCTTCATTCTTCCCCCACAGGTGATGGATCTGGACGGAAATACCAACCAGCAGGCACAGCACGATCAGTACAATGCACCTCATGCCTGCCTTATTCTGGCGGCGTTGCTTCCTCTGGCCCGCTCGCCTGGACCTGGCCTGCTGCTGTCTCGTTCTGCGTTCATCCATACCAAATACCTCATCCTTATTGCTTATTTAAACACATTCTAACTGTTTTCCATAGCTTTTTCAATCGTTTTTTGAAAAAAAGCCATGCTTTAGACCCTTTTCGCCCAAATATCCGAAAGGGACGTCCAAGCAGACGGAACAGGCATACCAGCGGGCGAAAAAGCACGTATAATATTTTTTCCAGCAGGAACACGCTGCCCTTCACAATCAGCGGGCTTAAGAGGAACGCATACAGAAGCATTCCGATCACCACGCCGCCGATGGAAAACCCCCTCAGGCTGCCGTCTGCCTGCTGATACAGCATCACGAAAATCACAACAGCGCTCCCCAGCCAGAACAGCACATCCTCCACAGCTACCCACAGAGTCCCGTGAGGGATCAGTCTGCGCATAATCCGCAGGAGATCATACACAAAAAACAGGAGCGCCCCCGTGGCCATGGCAGCCAGCAGAATATTGGTTTCCTGGAAAATACCCTCGCTGATCTGCATCACCGGAACAATCTTCCCAGGAATGTTGCTGTGGTCTTTGCGGGATTCACATCCGAATATGCCATGCTGTCAATCCTGCCCTCCAGGTCAATCTCTCCCTTTTCCAGGTTCAGCCGGTTCACATGCAGGTCGCTGCCCTTGATCATCAGCATTCCCTGCTCCGTCTCCAGCAGGATCTCTCCCACATCAAAGGACAGCACATCAATCACCCCGTTTAACACGCCGCTTCTGCGGTTGGACAGCATCACTTTATGTACCTTCTGCAGGGGCTTTTCCTCCATAAAAACACCTCCTTTTTCGTTGGACAAAGGTTCATCCCATCTAAGTATATTAGGAAATGTTTTTATTTATTCCGGAATTTTGCAAAGCTGTTCTATATATTCTGAGCTGCCCGACAAATGGGTTATTTCAAAACTGTGATTGGCAAATTGCACAAATTTTATCCCGATTTGCGACTGTGAGGAATCTTAGAGCCCCTTCATGTTCTTCCCGATTTCAGCAATTTGGCGGCATGGATGCCGCCGAAAGCCCGATCTGCGCCATGGAGGGCGCATAGAGGGCGGTTGCGTCCGGATCCATTGCCCTTCCTAAGAACATTTAGGGGCTCTTAGATTCGGAACCCGGAGCATAAGAGGGATACAATTTGTGCAATTTGCCATGCACAAAATGCACCCCCATTTGTCGGGCAGCTCATATTATATATAACGGAACAATTCCTTTGCCTCATCCTTTTTGGTGGTCTCCTGGATATCCAGAACCTCCACCTTGACATTTTTGGTGCCAAACATGATCTCGATTTCGTCCCCCACCTTCACATTGACAGATGCCTTGGCCGGCTTGCCATTGACAGATACGCGCCCTGCATCGCAGGCCTCATTGGCCACTGTCCTGCGCTTAATCAGGCGGGACACCTTCAAAAACTTATCCAATCTCATATACGTCTCCTTAAAAAATGGAGCTATCAGCTCTGACAAGCATGCTTGAAAGCGCTGATAACTCCATTGGTACTCTGTATGATCACAGCAAGATTATTATGCGTTCACCATATCCTTCAAAGCCTTGCCAGCCTTGAACTTCGGCGCCTTGGATGCAGCAATCTTCATCTCCTTACCGGTCTGAGGATTCCTTCCGGTCCTTGCAGCTCTCTCAGATACCTCAAAGGTACCAAAGCCGACCAGCTGAATCTTCTCACCCTTCTTCAGTTCTTCTGCCACAACGTCTGTGAAAGCCTTCAATGCCTTCTCTGCGTCTTTCCTGGACAATTCTGCTTTGTCAGCTATAGCTGCAACTAATTCTGCTTTGTTCATGACAAAATTCCTCCTCTGAGTTTTGTTTTCTGTTTTATTTGTGTACTTAGTATTACACCTCTTGATTACCTACAAACATATTTATACTTGTTTTTTTAGGGTTTGTCAAGAACAATCGTAATAAATACTTGCTTAGCTCCTTATTTTCGCTTATTTTACAGCATGCTCTCTACCATTGCCAGAACCTCTCTGCCCAGAGCTTCCGACTTGGCTGCCGCATCCTCCATGGAAGCGCCCTTCACGCCATAGTAGAACTTCACCTTGGGCTCTGTTCCGGAGGGCCTTACGCATACCCAGGCAGCGTCCGGCAGATCGTAATAGAGGACATTGGAGGAGGGCAGTCCGGTGGGCTTTGTCTCCCCTGTCTGCATGTCGGTAATGGTTTCCAGCTTGTAATCCTTTGCGGAGAGCACCGGATAGCCGCCGATCTCCCTGGGCGCATCCTTGCGCAGGGTCTCCATAATAGTCTGGATCTTGGCCAGGCCCTCAATCCCCTTCAGGGTAATGGACTTCACATCATCCTTATAGTATCCGTAACGCTCATACATGTCGATCATGGCATCCCAGAGGGTCTTGCCCTTGGTCTTGTAGTAGGCAGCTGCCTCGCACAGCACCATGGAAGCCACAACTGCGTCCTTGTCACGGGCATAGGTGCCCGGCAGGCAGCCATAGCTCTCCTCTAAGCCGAACAGGTAGGTGCCCTTGCCCTCCCGCTCAAACTGCAGGATCTTCTGCCCAATGAACTTAAAGCCTGTCAGCACCTCAATCAGTGCAATCCCATAGTGCCGGGCAATGGCATCTGCCATATTGGTGGTCACAATGGACTTCACCAGGGCACCATCCTCCGGCAGGGAGCCGTCCCGCTCCTTGCGCTGGCTGATCACATAATCCCCGATCAAGCAGCCCGACATATTGCCGGTCAGCGGATGGTACTCCCCGGTCTTGGAATCCTTGACATACACGCCAAGTCTGTCTGCATCCGGGTCTGTAGCTAAAATTAAATCAGCATTTACTTTCTTCCCAAGAGCAAGGCCCAAGGTGAAGGCCTCCTCTGCCTCCGGGTTCGGGTAGCTGACGGTGGGAAACTCTCCATCCGGCAGCTCCTGCTCGGGAACTACATAGACATTGGCAAAGCCCAGCTCAGAGAGCACACGGCGCACCGGGATATTGCCGGTTCCATGAAGGGGGCTGTAGACAATCTTCAGCTCATCCTTCACCGCGTCAATGGCATCCTGATGCAGCACCAGGCTTTTTAGCTCTTCTATGTAGGGATCATCAATCTCTGCACCGATCACCTGATACAGCCCCTTTGCCTTGGCCTCCTCCAGGGAAATGGTCTTAACGGAGCTTAAGTCCGTGATCTTCTTAACCTCCCCCATAATGCCGCTGTCATGGGGCGGTGTAATCTGGGCTCCATCCTCCCAGTATACCTTGTAGCCGTTATATTCCGGCGGATTGTGGCTGGCGGTAATGTTGATGCCTGCCGTACAGCCCAGCTTGCGGACTGCATAGGACAGCTCCGGCGTGGGGCGCAGGGAATCAAACACATATGCCCGAATCCCATTTGCTGCCAGGCAGAGTGCGGATTCCGTGGCAAATTCCGGAGACATTCTTCTGGAATCGTAGGCAATCGCTACCCCCTTCTTCTCATTCCCGATCCCCAGGATGTAATTGGCAAGCCCCTGGGTGGCTTTGCGCACCGTATAGATGTTCATACGGTTAATTCCTGCCCCTATCACGCCCCGAAGTCCCGCTGTTCCGAACTCCAGCTCTGTATAAAAGCGCTCCTCAATCTCCTTCTCATCCCCTGCGATCCCCCGAAGCTCCTCCTTGGTCGCCTCGTCAAAATAGGGGTTGTCCAGCCACTCCTGATAGACTTCATGATAATCCATATCTCTTCCTCCTGTACTTCTTTATTTATTGTAAGGGATATCCCATACATTCTCAGTTACCGCTGCCAGTGGGCCTGTCCTTCCGCTGTCCGTGAAGCCTGTCCCTCCGCTGCCGGCGGAATCTTACTTCTTGTCGTCATCCTGATCGTCGTCCTTATCGTCATCCTTCTTATCGTCTTCATCCTCATCGTCTTCATCCTCATCTTTGTCCTTCTCGTCGTCCTCTTTATCCTTGGAAGTGCTGAGGGATTCCAGACGAATCGAAAGGGATGCCTCCTCGGAGCTGACCACCAGCTTTCCGGACCAGGACTCATAGCCCTCTGCCTTGGCCTTCAGCGCATAGACGCCATATTTTAAGGTCTGTACCTGGGAATAATCCAGCTGCTCCCCATCCAGGGTTACGATTGTATTCTCAGGCTCTGCCGTAATCCGCAGCTGGCAATACTTCGGGCCTTCTCCCTTAAGCGGCTCCAGATCCACGGTAATCTCCTCAAAACGGTTCACGGTAATCTCCTGGCTGCCTCCATACCCTTCATTGGCTACGGACAGCAAATAGGTTCCCTCCGGCACCTCCAGCCTCATATTTGGCGTAATAATCTGTGCCTCAACATTGCCAATGGAGATCATCCCGCCCTCAAAAAGCCCTGTATTCTTCAGGGACACCGTACCGTGTCCCCTGCTTACCACAATGGAAACCACCTTATTCCCCTTCCCCCGAATGGTGAGGGCGTCCCGGCTGCTGACTTCATTCAGGGCAATCAGGTTCTCATTGGAAAAGACCTTCAGATCCTCTTCATAAAAGTAATTCTTTCCAAGAACCGTCAGCATGGCCTGCTCCGTATCCAGGCGGTAATCCGTCATATCCTCAAACTGAAAGGTATCCGTAGCCTCCTCCAGGCTGACCAGATAATTGTCCTCCGTGTAGGTAAGATACACCAGAGCCCCCATGGGGATCCGGGAGGCTGTGACGCTTTCCCCATAGCGGTTATAGATATACGTGCCCCCGCCATAGGCAAATTCCTCCTGACGGCCGGTATCCGCATTCTGGAAAAACATCCGTTCCGTGTCCGGATTCTTATGCAGCAGAATGTATAGCTCCTGCCCCCGGACGTCCCCGTCCTCCTCTGCCGCATCCTCCCCGGCTTCCATATTCTCCCCGGCTTCCGTATTCTCCTCCTGTCCGGACAGCTCCTCTCCTCTGCGCTCCTGGCATCCTGTCAGGGCCAACAGGAGAAGGAGCAGCGCCAGAAGCTGTCCGGGCAAACCTTTTCTTTTTCTTATTGCAGTCAAATCGTCACCTCGTAAATCTGCAGCGCCGGCTTTGCACTGCTCTTTGCTTTCTTGCTATATCATACCATATTTTACCCCAAATTAAAACAAAAGATTATGTGAAATCAGATTTAAGAAGGATTCCTTGGCCTCCTCCTGCTCTACCAGCTTTTTCAGCTTTTCCATGCTGCGCCCGCAGCCCCAGACCTTGCCGCTGTTGTAATAGCGGTTTGCGATCTTCCAGAACTTTTCCGGATATGCCAGCCGTATGTACAGTTGGGACAGCTCACTGCCTGCCAGGGAGCGGATCTTCTGGTAGGCGCCCAGCATATCCATGCCCAGCCCCAGATTCCAGTTATGCTTCTCCAGAATCTTCCTCATAAAATTCCCCAGATCCCCTACCTGAACATCGAAGCAGGCCTTCTCGAAATTAACCACCGCGCAGCCTTCCCGGGAGAACAGGACATTGTGCTGGTTAAACTCTCCATGACAGATCCCATACAGCTCAGTTTCCACCGCATCCTTGAGCCTGCGCTCCTGTAATTCCATTATTCCCTCAGCCTGCTCTGCAAATCTCCCATATTCTCTCAGATATGCTGCCTCAAATTCATTGCGCTTTCGTTTGCCGCTGATGTAATTTTTTATTTTTCTCAATTCCCGGCTGTGCTTCTGGTTCTCCAGCAGCAGATTATCCTTCCGCTGGATCAGATAATCCGGCACCTCGCCCTGATAGGCCCGCAGATCCGTGTGAAGCCAGGCCAGCTGCCGGATGGCCCTTAGGATATCGTCCCGGTTTTTGGTGTCGCATTCCCTGCCTTCATACCAGTCCCGCACATAATAGACCGTCTCATCCACATCCACTGCCACCGTGCGGTCCTCCCGGGTACGCACAATACAATCTACCCGGCGCTCCTTTTCTGTCCGAAGATAAAGAAGAACCTTATATAAAAAATCCGCCCGTGCCTCCGAGCCCTTATATTCTTTCAACAGCTTCAGCCCATGATCCGTCACGCAGACCACTGCGCCCCGGATCTTGCCGGCCTCTGCCACTTCAAATGGATATTGCTCTAAAATCTGATTCACCCGCTGATACACGTAAACCCCTCCATCTTTTTGCAGTCTATCTATCTTTTCTGTCTATCTATCTTATGAAGGGAATTTCCCATCTATGCCCGATGGGACAACATTTCCAGCAAAATTTCTTTCTTATTATATTCCGGGTGCTCCAGCACCTGCTCCAGCAGCTCCTGAAGGGCCTCTCCTACCGCCCTTCCCGGCTCCACTCCCGCCGCAAGCAGGTCCTTCCCGGTAACGGCAAGGCCTTTCAGGGAAATACATTGGTTCTCCTTAAGAATCTCCTGGTACAGGCATTCATATTCATCCACATAAGCCAGAAATTCCTGCAGATAAACGGGATTTTTGCCCTGGGCATCTGCCCGCTTCACCAAAAACAGGCCCGGAAACTGGCGCAGACCCGCCCGGTTCATGGCCCGGCGGACTCCCCGGGGCGTTGCCGGAGGGTTGTCGTCATGCCACAGGATTAAGCTGCAGACCCGGTCTATGGTGTCATTATCCAGCTTCAGCCCCTTCAGAATATGCCTTGCCATAGCAACTCCCTCCCTGGGGTGTCCCTTGAAATGATCCTCCCCCTTCTCATCCGTTGTCCGGCAGCAGGGCTTTGCCACATCATGAAGGAGCATGGCCAGGCGCAACACCTTATCCGCCGGAACTGCCTTCAGGGTACAGACCGTATGCTCCCCCACCGTATAGCAGTGATGCCTGTTATTCTGGGGCGTCTCAAACATATCATCCAGCCACGGAAACAGAACCCGTGAAATCCCTGTGTCCCTTAAGGTCCGCACCTCTTCTGGATGGGGGGACACCAAAAGCTTGATCAGCTCCACCTGGATCCGCTCGGCGCTGATCCTGGCCAGCTGAGGCGCCAGCGCTTCGATGGCAGCCCTGGTCTCCTCCTCCAGCTCAAAGCCCAGCTGGGCGGAAAAGCGCACGGCCCGAAGCATCCGCAGCGCATCCTCCCCAAATCGCTCCCCGGCGCTGCCCACACAGCGGATCAGCCCCCGCTCCATATCTCCCATGCCGTCAAAGGCATCCACCAGCCCGGCCCTCTCATTGTAGGCCATGGCATTTATTGTAAAATCCCTGCGTCTAAGATCCTCCAGCAAATTCCCGGTAAAGGTCACCCCGCTGGGATGCCGCGCATCTGTATATTCCCCGTCAATCCGGTAGGTGGTTACCTCAAAGCCCTCCCGCTCCAGCATCACGGTCACTGTCCCATGGATAATCCCGGTGTCTATGGTATGGGAAAATACCTCCTTCACCTCCCGGGGCTTTGCCGAGGTTGTAATATCCCAATCCGCCGGCCTGCGCCCCAAAGCGCTGTCCCTGACACATCCTCCCACTGCAAAAGCCTCAAATCCATTCTCTTCCAATTTATTAATTATAAATTTAACTTTTTCCGGCAATAAAATCCTCATGCTCCAACCATCCCTCCAATCGTGTTTCTTCTATATATAATATATTGTTGTTCCATATGCGCAAATATACGTTATCGAAATTAGCATAACATAATTCCTGATCCTATGGTATACTTAAAACAAAATTTTCACTTCAAAGGAGATACCATACATGAAACATACGATTATTTTCGATCTGGACGGAACATTGCTGAACACACTGGAGGATCTGACAGACAGCGTCAATTATGTGATGGCGCTCCACAAACTCCCCACCTACACCCTGGATCAGGTGCGCGCCATGGTGGGCAATGGCATCTATGTATTAATGGAACGGGCAATCCCAGGGGGCCGCAGCTTTTCTGCCTATGATACCTGTATCGCAGAATTCCAGGAGCATTACAAGCTCCATATGCAGGATAAAACCAGCCCCTTCCCCGGCGTCCTGTCCCTGCTGAAACAGCTGTCACAGGAAGGCTTTGGACTGGCCGTAGTATCCAACAAATTCGATGCGGCAGTAAAGGCTCTGTGCCGCGATTACTTCGGCGATCTGATTCCTGTGGCCATCGGTGAACATGAGGTCTGCGGCATTGCCAAAAAGCCGGCTCCTGATACGGTTCTGGAAGCCATGCGCCAATTGGACGCAGCACCTGCCTCCTGCATCTACGTGGGGGATTCTGATGTGGATATCGAAACAGCCAGAAACTCAGGCATTCCCTGTATCAGCGTCACCTGGGGATTTCGGGACAGCTCCTTCCTGCTGGAGCATGGCGCTGCTGTATTGGCAAATGATACGTTGGAGCTGTATCATAAAATCAAAGAATTATTCTCCATATCCATCTAGGAAATGATAGCGCTGCCCATCCTTTTTATAGGCAATTACCGTATCTACGTTGACATTTTCCACACTGCGGAATATATTGCTCTCCACAAAGGGGTTGGTTTCCCGGAGGCTCTGGATCAGCTTGCGGATCTCCATCCGCTTGGAACGGCTCTCCTGGTTATCGCTGCCGCATTCCTCCGTGAACCTGCAGGCACACTGGAGAAATTCCAGCCCATTGTAATCCCGCCAGGCAATAATATCCTCCTGACGGATCAGGTACATGGGCCGGATCAGCTCCATGCCTGCAAAATTGGTGCTGTGAAGCTTGGGCATCATGGTCTGCACCTGGGCGCCATAGAGCATGCCCATGAGGATCGTCTCAATCACATCATCATAATGATGCCCCAGGGCAATCTTGTTGCACTGAAGCTCCCTGGCATAGCTGTAGAGATAGCCCCGGCGCATTCTGGCGCAGAGATAGCAGGGAGACTTCTCCACATGGTACACTGAGGCAAAAATATCCGACTCAAAGATCCGAATCGGCACATTGAGCTTTTCGGCATTTTCCTCAATCCTTCTGCGGTTGGCCGGGCTGTAGCCCGGATCCATCACCAGGAATTCCGTCTCAAAGCGGCATCCTTTATAATGGGACAGCTCCTGAAACAGCTTTGCCATCAGCATCGAATCCTTGCCGCCGGAAATGCAGACAGCAATGCGATCCCCATCCTTTACCAGCTCATAATCCTTCACTGCCTTGGTAAACCGGCTGAGGATATTTTTGCGAAACTTTTTCTGCAGACTCTGCTCTGCCCTGCGGCTGTATTCTATTCCTTCCATATATATGCTCTCCTTCCCAGAACGCGCAGCAGCCAGAAACGAATTATCAAACACGCTTCTGGCTGCCTACTGCATCCTTTCGCTCTATCCGGCCCCGCCCTGGCTGCCTGCTGCAAGATCCTTCACCACCTCACTGGCTATTATCAAACCGGCCACCGAGGGCACATAAGCCACACTGCCCGGAAGCACCCGCCTTGCCGCCTGTGGGTCTCCCTCTGCTCCCCGGGACGCCTGATCCAGAACCGCGATGGGCTCCTCCTGGGAATATACCACCTTCAGGCTTGTTACGCCGCGCTTTTTCAATTCCCTGCGCATAACCCGAGCCAGGGGGCAGACCTTTGTCTCATAAATATCCGCCACCTGAAAGCTGCCGGGATCCAGCTTATTTCCGGCCCCCATACTGCTGATAACAGGCGTCTGGCTCTCCTGGGCCTTCACTGCCAGCGCCAGCTTGGCCGACACGGTATCTACAGCGTCTATTACATAATCATAATTTTTAAAATCAAACTCATCTGCATGCTCCGGCAGGAAAAAGCAATTATGGATCTGAACCTGTACCTGTGGATTGATGTCCAGCATCCGCTCCTTCATAACCTCTGTTTTATATCTTCCGACTGTACTTTGGGCAGCAATAATCTGACGATTTATATTTGTGATGCTGACAATATCGCTGTCAATCAAATCAAAGGCTCCAACCCCGCTGCGCACCAAGCCCTCACATACATAGCCCCCCACACCGCCTATGCCAAATATCGCTACCCTGGACCTTCTCAGCCGCTCCAAAGCAGCAGTCCCCAGCAATGCTTCTGTTCTTGAAAAAATATGTTCCATACGCGCTCCCTCAAATATATAAGATAGAATGGTTGCAGGAGATTGGGCGGTTGCCTTCTGCTTTTTGACACCTCTCCAAAAGTCGGAATCTTCTATTAAAAAAAGAATGCGCTCTGAGCATTCTTCGCGCCCGAGCGGTGCCGTTCACGGCTAATTTCACCTCCGCGAGGTGCGCATCCTGCCCGGAGGGCTTTTTGTGATATAGGAAATCCGGAGGAATTCCCTATATCACAAAAAAAGATGACCGGAAAGCACTGAATCCTCTAAGGATTCCAATGCTTCCGGCCTCTCTCCATCCATGGAGCATACGGGATTCGAACCCGTGACCTCCACACTGCCAGTGTGGCGCGCTCCCAGCTGCGCCAATGCCCCATCGCAGATAAGTATAACATAAAATATGTACAAACGTCAATAGTTTTGTAAATTTTGCTGCACAAAAATTTCAAGCAAAATTTCAAGCATTGTCTGCTCTTCATGGCCTTGGATACTGCTCTTCATAGTCTTGAAGGCCGCTCATGCTATAATGCATCCAGATATAATGTATGAATTTTAGGATCGCCTGTTTCCAGCTGGCTTTTTTCTACATAAAAAATTCCTGTTGTAATCAAAAGCCCTGTTTTCCCCACAAAAATATATTTATCTGTACTGCATAGATAAGCACATCGGAACGGGTCGTCAGCAAGATCAGCCGCCACGGCATCCGCGCTCCCAGCCAGATCAATCACTCCGGCCAATGAACCGTCATAGTTCAGAACCCATACCTTTGCTCCGTTTTTTGCAGTATCCGGATGAAGCGTTATTGGTGATCGGTTGACATACAGATAATCGCGATCACAAGCTAAGGTCATTCCGTCAACGTAATCGGGAATCGTTATGGTATCTGGCAATTCCTTTTTTTGCTTCAAATCATAGCTGCAAATATCTCCATGGTTTATATAATAAAGCCTTCCGTCATGGCAGACAGCACCTGCCATGGCATCCTCCCCCTGAAGAACCATTTCCTGAGCCTCCATATCGTAAACCCATAATTTCTCCGGACCTGCCTGTCCCGGAATGTTCATAAACAGGTATTGCCCATAGCGATACATCGAAGTAACATGGACGGAATGGCTGTATTCCGCCCAGACATGGATCAATTGCGGCTCTGCCCCTTCCTCCAAAGAAAATTTTTTCAGGGAAACTCCAAATCCTCCCTGCCCTTCCGGCGTATCCTTCGTATAGTAGCAATCATCCTGATAGATCACGATCCTACCGGCCCCAAGGTAATCCCCGGTATCCATGGAGAGGAGCAAATTCCTGGTATAATCCTCCGAGATCTCCTCTATGGATATTTCGCTATTGTTACAGCAGGTAAGATACACCGGATCCTGCCCGCTGTCCCCACCTGCATGCAAATATGCCCCATGCTCAATGGCTTTGGGACCATCCTTTGCCTTTTGGAGCAGCGGGTTGTCGATATCCATATAATAAATGCTGCCATTTATGGGAAAAATCAGCTGATTTCCCCTCATGGCGCATGCTTGATAAGACTCTGGCGCCAGATAAAGGGCCAAAGGCTGCGCCTGACTGGAGCAGCCCAAAAAAGTAATTACCGTTAACATGCAAAGTATGAAACATATCTTTTTCATGTGCCTTTTCCCCTGCTACATGGGTTTCAGGTTTCGATTCAGCCTGTCCACCATCCATGCAATTCTCTTTTCACGTCCAGCCTCTGTCTTTGCGTCAAAATACGCCCGTGTGTATGTTTTCTTTACAGATAGGGACATGGCCGCAATCATGAGGCCCCGCTCCTCCAGCCTTGCCGAACAGGAGCCAGACGCCGTCACTTGACAGGCAGTGCTGGGAAAGCCAGTTCCGAAATTCTTCTCTGTTGGCAAATTCCAAAATCTCACTCATCATATGTCTCTCCTCTCAACGCTTGCCTGCCGAAAAGGCGGCTGCTTCCCTACTCTTCTGCAAATGGATTGCCGAATGCTGGCTGCTCCAAAACCTTCAGCGGGAAATGGCGTTCCAGCCAGCGCTGGGCCATAGGGATCCAGGCGGCCACCTCCGGATTGATCTGCTCCCAGAAGCCGGCAGAGGCCTGGTCTGCCAGAGACAGGCCATGGTCTCCATTCTCAAAAATATGCAGCTCATAGGGGATCCCGGCCTCTGCCAGGGCACATCCCATAACCATGGTCTGCTGGGAGGGCAGGGTATGGTCGCTGCAGGTGGTCCACAGGAACATGGGCGGCGTATCCTCCGTCACATGAAGGGCAGGGCTTGCCATCTCATACTGCTCCCTGGTAGGCTGCTTTGTGCCAAAATAGGCAAAATCTACACTTTCATTCAGCATCCGGGCCATCTCGTTCTCTGCCGCAGCATCACGAAATACTGCCCAGTCATAATATCCGTACCCAAGGATTGCCCCTGCCGGCTTAAGCTCGGCCGCCGGACGGCCCAAACGCTCTGACAGCAGGCCGCTGTTCCACTGGGTGCAATACATGGCACTGTTGTGGGCGCCTGCAGAAAAGCCGCTTAGAAATACCTGGTCTGCATCCACCAGCCACTCCTCACTGTGGTCGCGGATATACAGCATCGCTGCCCCGATATCACACATGGCATTGGGATACTGGCTGTCCATATCCAGCGGCATCTCCCCTCTGGGATCCACCATCACTCCCTTGTTGTAAACCGAATACCGCAGCACGAAGGCATGGTATCCCATGGCCATAAACCTAAGGGCAACCGGCTCCGCCTCCCGGTCAGAACAGAACATATAGGCTCCGCCAGGACAGATCAGGATCGCCGGCCGCTTCCTGCCGTTCATAAGCTCCCGGGAATCGTCAATCAGGTATGTGGTCAGCGTCACATCCGGCCGGTTTTCATATAGACATAGTTTCTCTGTTTTCATGGGAATCCTCCTTTTGGTGTATCATTGTCTATATCATACCCTGTTTTCTGGGAAAATGCAAGGATCGGCGTTGGTATATTTCCCTTCCTGCTATTCTTGGTATTATATTTTTTGAGTTCATAAAAATTGGGGATTGTATTTTTTATTTCTCTATGTTACAATCCCCTTAAGCAA
>CAJUQB010000060.1 GCA_910588285.1 uncultured Lachnospiraceae bacterium | reverse complement strand
ATTAGTGGTCGGTTCTCTGCTTTTCTGTTACGCAATAGAACGCTGTTTTTGAGGGCAGACATAAACCCTTAGCCCGCCATTTCAACGCTCGCAAAGCCGCATAAATCAAGAGCAAAACAACCTCTACTGCGTAACAATCCCCATAATAAATTGAGGGCGAAAGCAGTTTACTGATTTCGTCCTCTTGACAGCTTTTCCTGTCTTTGCTACTTCCTATCGGTCGAAGCGGAATTTCAAAATGGCTTCAACCAGTTTCGCCTTTGTTTGGCTTTTCAAAGTAGCCGTCTATAGCAGACGGTTCAAAATATCGTTCTGACATTAGATAGTCAAGGGTATTTTTCTTGCTTCTTTCCGCTTCAAATCCCATTATAATTATTTCGTTACATAGCTTATTCCCTAAAATTTTTTTACGAAACCATCTTGAATATCATGCAGAAAGTATAGCAATATTATCTTCCTTGTTTCGTTCACTCCATCGAATAACTTTTGCTTCATAATTCAAAAATGCATCCTCAACACCTTTAGCTATATTATTTTGGTCGTTCAGAATAACAATAAGCTGACTTTCATTTTTTCTTGCGGGTTTTGTGTCATTCCATGCAAAAAGAATATTTCCCATACTGGATTTATTGGGATTATTAACTGCCTGACATAATCTTTCAGGCTTTGTTTTAGTTCTTTGCAATAAAAAATCATAATTATGAGCAAAACCTGAAATACCTGTAAACTGCACGTTATCAGAATAATAAATCTCTCTTTCCTCAAAAAAATTCTGTATATCGTCTAAAAAGAAGGAAGAAACTTTTGATTTAGAAACCGAAAACATATCATCTATTCTCAACATAGCTTGAATAAATAAATGTTTTTTTTGTGCAAATCCATTTATAGGTGCTTTTGCAACCAATTCATCTCCTTTAAGTTTTACGCCATATTGATATAATATTCTTTCAAGATAGATTTTACGATTAGGTGTCAACTGAAAACCATACATTTTCAAACCATGTATAGTAGCACTATCATCTGTAAAAAAAATATCATTACCATCTTGTTTTACATATATTTGCAAATAATCATTGGCATTATCAAGATACGGTGTGGTAATCTCGTAGTATTCTCCAATTTTATCAAAAGCAGTTTCACTTCTTAACCAAGATGTATAATCGTCAATGAGTTTTTGAATATTCAAGATTATACCTCCTTATATTATACTAACTCCATCTGAAAATTGATAGTTGGAGATTCAATTACATTGAATTTTTCTAAAAATAGCATTGTATTTTCAATAAATTCTTCACTATCAATATTTTCAGCAGGAAACGCCCAAAGTCTCCCATATTCTTCACTATAAATGTGCCAATGGCTTCCTGTAATTTTTTCACCATCAGGATTAGGGTGAACATTGGATGGGTTAATATGTAATTCTAATAACAATATGCCATTTTTTACAATACGAGCACCTATGTTATACTTTAAGCGATTAATTTTACCTCTAAAAATATTAATGGCAAAAATATCTTGTTTGCTATCCCCTGCAACATTAAACTCTACACTTTCTCCTATTGTCGGAAAGTTAATTTCAGATATTAATGTACGTTTTAACATTTTTAACAATCTATCAGCTTCAACCTGAGTAATTTTAACAGAAGCCATTTTATCACCTCCCAACAAGTTCCTTTAAATTATACTATAAAATTCTTCTTATGTCACGCAATAGAACGCCGTTTTTGAGTACATACATACAAAAACCCTTCCCCGTCATTTCAACGACCGCAAAGCCGCAAAAAACAAGGAAAAAATACCCCCTACTGCGTAACAATCCCCATAATAAATTCAACTACGACTGTAATTTTTCCTATGCTTTTTAAAACTTCATATACTTTTAGATATTGCGCGAAAAAACGCCATAATTCAAAAAATCATGGCGTTTTATCTGTCTTTATGTGCTGTATCTTAATTTTCAGTTCAATTCAATTAAAATTTCCCTTCCTTAGCAGCTTCCTCGATGGAGACGGCAACCGCCACGGTAGCACCAACCATGGGGTTATTGCCCATTCCGATGAGTCCCATCATCTCCACATGGGCCGGAACGGAGGAGGAGCCTGCAAACTGTGCGTCGGAATGCATACGTCCCAAGGTATCCGTCATACCGTAGGATGCCGGTCCTGCCGCCATGTTGTCCGGATGCAGGGTACGCCCGGTGCCGCCGCCGGAGGCCACGGAGAAGTACTGCTTGCCCATCTCCACGCATTCCTTCTTGTAGGTGCCTGCCACCGGATGCTGAAAACGGGTGGGATTGGTGGAGTTGCCGGTGATGGACACGCCCACGTTCTCATGATGCATAATGGCAACGCCCTCCTGGACATCGTCAGCGCCATAGCATTTGACGGTTGCCCGCAGCCCTTCGGAATATGCCTTCTCAAATACCACATTCAGCTTTGCTTCCTTGTAGTCGTACTTGGTCTCCACAAAGGTGAAGCCATTGATCCTGGAAATGATCTGGGCCGCATCCTTGCCAAGGCCATTTAAGATTACCCGCAGAGGCTTCTGACGCACCTTGTTGGCCTTCTCTGCAATACCGATGGCTCCCTCTGCCGCTGCAAAGGACTCATGGCCTGCCAGGAAGCAGAAGCACTCGGTCTCCTCCTCCAAGAGCATCTTGCCCAGGTTGCCGTGTCCAAGGCCTACCTTGCGGTGGTCTGCCACAGAGCCGGGGATACAGAAAGCCTGAAGTCCCTCTCCGATGGCTGCCGCTGCGTCCGCTGCCCTGGTAGCCCCCTTCTTGATGGCAATAGCTGCTCCTACGATGTAAGCCCAGCAGGCATTCTCAAAGCAGATGGGCTGGATCTTCTTCACCTGCTCATAAACATCAAGGCCTGCGTCCTTTGTGATCTTCTCCGCCTCCTCGACAGAGCTAATCCCATAGCTATTCAACACAGCGTTGATCTGGTCAATTCTTCTTTCATATGATTCAAATAATGCCATTTCTTATTTCTCCTTTCTTTTGCTTCTACTCTACACGGGGATCAATGATCTTCACTGCGTCCGCAACACGGCCGTACTGGCCCTTTGCCTTCTCCCATGCAGTGTTGGGGTCATCGCCCTTCTTGATGAAGTCAGTCATTTTTCCAAGAGAAACAAACTGGTAACCAATCACTTCGTCGTCTGCATCCAGTGCAATCCCTGTCACATAGCCCTCAGCCATCTCCAGGTAACGCACGCCCTTCTCCTTCGTTGCATACATGGTGCCAACCTGGGAGCGGAGCCCCTTGCCCAGATCCTCCAGGCCTGCGCCGATGGCAAGACCGTCGTCGGAAAATGCGCTCTGGGTACGTCCATATACAATCTGTAAGAACAGCTCTCTCATTGCCGTGTTGATGGCATCACACACAAGGTCGGTATTCAGAGCCTCCAAAATGGTCTTTCCCTGCAGGATCTCGGCTGCCATAGCTGCAGAATGGGTCATTCCGGAACATCCGATGGTCTCCACCAGCGCCTCCTCGATAATGCCGTTCTTGACATTCAGGGACAGCTTGCAGGCGCCCTGCTGGGGTGCACACCAGCCTACACCATGTGTAAAGCCAGAGATATCTTCAATTTTCTTGGAGTGAACCCACTTGCCTTCTTCCGGAATTGGAGCTGGTTCATGCTTTGCACCCTTTGCAACCGGGCACATGTTTTCAACTTCCTTTGTGTAAATCATGTGTAATCTCCTTTCAACCATTTGATTGCAGTACATGTTCCGGCTCAGGATTCGGGCCGGAACATAGATTGTTATGTATTTAACAATACCTTATTGACATTTAAGCACATTTTTCCAGATTCGTCTAGTGGTTTTGCAAATTTTTTTGCGCCTCAGCAAGAATTTCTTCCGGAAATCCGATGATGGACAGCAGCCGGATGGCATTCCGGGAGCAATTGATGCCCTCCCGCAGCTGATAATCAAAGACAACATCCGTCTCCCCCAGCTGCTCCCCAAAGCTCCTGTTCTCATAAGGCCCGTCCATTCTGCGGGCCAGCTCAATATCGTGGGTGGCCACCATGGCAAGGCAGTTCTGCTGCTGCAGGAAATGCAGGATGGCAATGGAGGCTGCCACCCGCTCCGCGGTGTTGGTGCCTTTTAGGATCTCGTCAATGCCGCAGAACACCCGCCTTCCGCCGGGCAGGGACACCAGGCGTATCATCCGCTCCAGGTAGCGGATCTCCTTCATGTAATAGCTCTCTCCTGAGAGGATGTCGTCCCGCACCGCCATGGAGGTCACCACTGCCAGATCCGGAATCACCGCCTGCCGTGCCCCGCAGATGCCCATGCTCTGTCCCAGCAGAACATTGACAGCCACACCCTTTAAAAAGGTGGATTTCCCGGTGGCATTGGATCCGGTGAGGATCCAGTTCTTCCCCATGGAAAAGCTGTTGGTCACCGGCTCCGTCAACAGGGGATGGTACATGTCCTCCATGGAAAGCTCCCCCTCCCGGACCAATTGGGGCCGGCACCACAGGGGCAGGCTGGCCCGGAAGGAAGCCAGCGCGATACACAGATCCACCTCTCCCACAAACCGGAACAGCACCTCATATTCCGGCAAATGCTGCTCCAATCCCTTCATTACCTTGTCGTAGGTGATAAAATCCCACATGAAGATACCCCAGGTATAATCCGTGATTATGCCGAAGATATCTCCGCTGGCTCCCAGCTGCTTCTTCCAAAGCATGGCAGAGGCCTTTTTGGCTACCGGCCAGAGATGGGCAAGGGCCTCCCGGCGCCCCTCCTCCGCCGGAAGCATGGGATCCAGCTTATGGGCTGCCTGCACCGTGCCGGCAATCCCGTACAGAGCGTCCAGAAAGGCTTCGTACCGGTTCTTCCCTATGGTGTACACCACCACGTTCAGAATCAAGTGCCAGATCACGCAGGAAAACAGCAGCGGCAGCTGTGTCACCACGGCTGCCACAAACAGCAGCGGCAGCGTAATCGGAAGAACCCTGCACAGCTTGATAAAGGGAATCCTCTGCTGCGGCAGCAGATCAATGTAATCTGCCACCCCATAGTATTCCTTTTTCTTGGACAGCCGCCAGAGGCACACCTGTGCATCCAGCCGCCGCTCCTCTTCCTTTTCAAAAAAATCCATGTAGGCCTGGCGGCGCTCTGTTTCCCCCCTGTTCTGCGGAATCCGGTGCAGCTCCTGGTAAAGAAGCTGCTCCCCGGCAAAGGACTGCAGGGTATTGATGCGGTCATAGAGCTGCTGCAGGCTTAAGTCGCTCCAGGTAACCTCATCCACCGCCTCATTGGCCGGGATGGTGTCCCTGTTCTTCCGGTAATACCGCTCCACATCCTCCTGGGTGCGCCACAGGAAGCCCTGCTCTGCCGGTATCTTCCCAAACTCTGACCGAAGCTGTTCCCTAAGACGCCGTTCTCTCCCTCTCATTCCAACACCTCCATGGTTCCAAGTCCCTCTAATCATTCACTTCCATCTTTTCAAAGCTGCCGGCCGCCAGCGCCGCGCCTGCAAGGGTAACGATAAAGGTAGCGGCAATCATCACCGCAAAGCCAACGGTAAGCCCGCCGAACACCCCTGCAACTGCTGCCGCGCTTACCGAGATGCCAATGGCTATCATCTGCAGGAACACCTTGACAATACTGCGCCCCGTATTTCCCAGGCTCCTTCCCACCAAAAGATCTGCCAGCATGAAATAATAGAGCTTATTGGCCTGGAGGCACACGTAGAAGAGCACAATCAAAATGGTCTGCCAGATACTAAGCCCCAAAATGACAGCTCCGGGAACTGCCATCAGAAGGCCGTCAATCAGGGAGCGGATGTGCTCCATCTTGGTAGCATACCAGATTTTTCGCAGAACATTGTCTGGAATCAGATAAGTGTAAGGGTTCTCCAGCTCCTTGGACCATTTGGTGGTATAGCCGCTGAAAATAAAAATTAAGTAGGCCATCACACCGGGAATCAGAAACATCCGCATCGTCTCATTCTGTCCAACATCCGTCATGGCGGCAGCCACTGCAATACCAATCCCCACCGCCAGGCAGATCAGGGTGAAAAATCCGAAAATAAAAAATCGGTTCTTCTTGTATTCCAGCAGCTGGCGGTAAAAAATCGCCTTGGCATAGCTGCCCTTATACTCAATGGTGGCTTCCTTGAACTTCTGTTTTTTGCCCATGCGGAAGCCATTCACCATCTCCCCCCGGTTCCGGGCTTTTTTCAGCTCCGCATAGTCGTCGGCAAATTTGGCTGCATCTTCAAAGTATTCTCCCACGCATTTTGCCCTGCAGGCCAGAACAAACAGCACCAGAGTCACTGCCACAAACAGCAGGGTACAGACAAGATTCACTGTGGTGGGCCCCACAAAAATCAGCTGGATCAGGGCAATATTCCAGCCCACCACCGGCACCATCTGTACCACCGGATGGGTCACATACATCCCAATGGCTCCCAGGCTGGCCTCCCGACAGAACACCACAATGCCCACCAGCGCCAGAATGCCCATCAGCACATACATAATAACCGGCAGAATCTTGAAAAACCGCTCCGACAGCCGCTCATTGCCATAGCACAGGACAATCATGCTGCCCTCTAAGATATTCTCTGCTGCCACAAAGACAACCACATACACCAGCACCTGCAGCAGAGGCACATGAAAATACAGGACGCCAAAGACAGCCACCGCCAGGGCCAGAATCACATTGATCAGCAGGTTCTTGATCCCCACATACAGCAGGATCATCTTGGGGTTCACCGGAGCCGGAAACATGAGATGCACATCTGCCGGCTTAAACAGCAGGCCCTTCCGCTTGGAGTAGCTGATCACATTGGAGGGCAGAAGCAATATTGTAAGCACGGACAGAAGCTGCGCCAAATGCTGCGGGCTATTGCCTCCAAACTCTTCAAATATGGTCCCAAAGCCGGAAAACATCATTACCAGATAAAACACAATCAGGATGCCGAAAATATAGGTCGTAGGCCGCTTCAAGGCCTTTTTGATCCTGTTTTTGGCAGTGTGGCGGAATAAATATCCAAAGCTTCCCATCACTGCTCACCTGCCTTCTCGGATTCCCCGGCCGCAGGCACCTCCTGGCGCCTGCTCTCCGGATGGCCTGCCTCCTGATGGCTGCTCTCCGGCTGGCCTGCCTCCGGATGGCTGCCCTCCGGCTGACCTGCCTCCTGATGGCCGCCCGTCACCTGGAAGAACAGCTCTTCAATATCTGTATCCCTGGCGTCTGCCCGGGTATAGCTTCCTATAATCCTGCCCTTTTCCATGACAAACATCACGTCCCACAAATCCTTCACCATCTCCAGCATGTGGGTACTGATCAGAATCGTCACGCCCCCATTCTGAAGCTCCTGCACCACCAGCTTCAGCTCCTTGATGGCTGCGGGATCCAGTCCCACCATGGGCTCGTCAAGGAGAATCACCTTGGGCTTGATGGCCAGGGCACAGCAGATGCTGACCTTCTGCATCATGCCCTTGGACAGCTCGTTCCCCAGCTTATTCTGCTTATCATGAAGCTCGAACCTTTTCAGAAGCTCTTCCACCTCCTGGTCGGTGATGGGGGAATGGTAGGCCCTCCGGACATACTCAATATGCTCCCGCACGGTCAACGCATCATACATGGCAGGCAGCTCCGGCACATAGGCAAATATCTTCTTGGCCTCCCGGTCCCTGGAATTCATCCGGCAGATGCCGACGCCGCCCTCATAGCGCAGCAGGCCTGCAATACTTTTAATAATCGTGGACTTCCCGGCGCCATTGGGGCCCAGCAGGATCCCCACCTGTCCGTCCGGCACCGTGAAGCTCACATGGTCAACTGCCAGATGCTTCCCATATTTCTTTGTCAGGTTCTGAATTTCCAACATAACTCTCGTTTCCTCCTTGCCATGGAACCTTTTAAAAAGCTCCCTTGCATTTTGTACTATTTAAATAATACACTAATACAAGAGAACTCATTTGTCAATAAAAAATTTCTTAAGATTTTTTTAGGATCTCATTTCTGTTCTTATAGATAACCCCCGCCGGCACAACGCCCCGCACCATGGACAGGGGGTAAATATTGGTGTCTCTTCCCACCACGCTCCCCGGGTTCAGGACCGTACCGCAGCCCACCTCCACCCGGTCCCCCAGCATGGCGCCGAACTTTTTCAGCCCGGTGGCAATGGCCGTCTCCCCATCCTTCACAACCACCAGGGTCTTATCGGACTTTACATTGGAGGTGATGGAGCCGGCGCCCATATGGGACAGATAGCCCAGAATGGAATCCCCCACATAATTGTAATGGGGCACCTGGACCTTATTAAACAGAATTACATTTTTTAATTCCGTGGAATTGCCCACAACAGCCCCCTTCCCCACAATGGCATTGCCCCGGATGAAGGCGCAGTGGCGAATCTGGGCTCCCTCGTCAATGATCAGGGGCCCGGTCAGGCTGGCTGTGGGAGCCACCACAGCATTTCTGGCCACCCAGATGTCGTCTCCCTGCTGTTCATACCGCTCCGGGTCCAGGGTGGGGCCAAGCTCCCGGATAAAGCCGCTGATCTTAGGCAGCGCCTCCCAGGGATAAGTAAGTCCTGACAGCAGCGGCGCTGCAATGGTCTCCTCCAATGTATATAGCTGACTGATTCTGCATGGTTCCATTTCTTTCACCTTGATTTATTTTCCTTTCTTTGTTTTTCATTTTTTGTTTTTCTTTCCTTGCTGCCGGCTTCTGGGCCCTGTGACTTGTAATAAGGCGCAATCCGGGTAAAGCTTCCCCGCAGCGCAAGCTGATTGTTCAGTCCCAGCACCCCCGAGGTCCTGGTGCGGATGAAATTCTCCAGCTTCCCCATGTATTCCTTTGGGGTAATGCTGCCCTCCGCCACATAGTTCAGCCCCTTTTCCCAGCTGGCCGTCAGCTCCGGATTCAGCAGGGAACGGATGGAGGCATTCACCACATCATAGATGAGCTCTCCCAGCAGGGAGGGAGTAATGATCTGGGTCTTTTTGTTCAGGGCCAGGTACTTGTTGTTCACCAGCTTCTTGAGGATCTCGGCCCGGGTGGCGCTGGTGCCAATGCCGCAGCTCTTGATCTGGGCCCGAAGCTCCTCATCCTCAATCAGCTGTCCGGCATTCTCCATAGCCAGGATCAGGGAGCCGGAATTGTACCGCTTGGGCGGCGAGGTCTCCCCCTCCTTCACCAGCAGCTCCTCCACGGGAAGCTCCATGCCCTTTTTCAGTGCAGCCAGCTCCTCCAACATGCTCTGATCCCACGCCGGCTCCTCATTTCCCTCTCCCTGCTCCTTCTTCTTGAAAAAGGAATATTCCATCACCTTCTGATAGCCCGGATCCACCTGCACCTTAAAGCCGGCAAAAAACTTCTCCCTGCCGATCTGGGTCACCAGGCTGATCCTCTGATACACTGCCGGCGGATAGAAGACTGCCAAAAACCGGCGCACAATGGTCTCATAGATATGCAGCGAGGCAGCAGGAAGGCCCTTCATGGCCCCAAGTCCCTGCCCGGTAGGAATGATGGCATAATGATCCGTAATCTGCTTGTCATTGACATACCGGCTTTTGGCAATGCCCTTATGCATGCCCTTTTCCAGGATCTCCCCGGCAAAGGCAGCCACACCCGGGATATTCCGAAGGCCCTGGATGTTCTTATGAATCTCCTTGGCCACGGCCGTGGACAAGACCCTGGCATCTGTCCTGGGATAGGTGACCAGCTTCTTCTCGTAGAGCTCCTGCACCACCCGCAGCGTCTCATCCGGACTGATCTTAAACATGCGGGAGCAGTCATTCTGCAGCTCTGCCAGATTGTAGAGCAGGGGCGGGTTCTTATTTTCCTTTTTCTTCTCCAGACCTGCCAGAACCGCCTTGAGAGGAGGGCTCTGGCTTAAGGCCTCAATCAGAGCTTCTGCGTCCTCCTTCTTCTTGAAGCCATTCTCCTTATAGAGCTTGGGGGATGCAAAATAAGCGCTGCCCTCCACAGCGCGCCACTCTCCCTCCACTGTGCGGCCAGCCATATTTGTCTTGCTGATGACCCGGTAAAAGGGGGTCTTCACAAAATCACGGATCTCCCGCTCCCTGCGCACCACCATCCCCAGGACGCAGGTCATCACCCGCCCGACGCTGACAACGGTATGCTTGGTATTCAGGAATCCGGAAATGGTGTATCCGTACTTCAGGGTCAGGAGCCTGGAAAAATTAATCCCCATTAAATAATCCTCCTTGGCCCTCAAGTATGCCGACTCGGAAAGATTGTTGTAATCTGCCAGATCCCTGGCCTCCCGGATCCCCCGCAGGATCTCCTCCTCGGTCTGGGAATCAATCCACACCCGCTTTTGCTGCTTTCCCTTCACACCGGCCATCTGTGCCACCAGGCGGTAAATGTACTCTCCCTCCCTCCCGGAATCCGTACATACATAGATGGTCTCCACATCCGGCCGGTTCAAAAGGCCGGAAACAATCTGGAACTGCTTCTTGACCCCGGGGATAATTTCGTATTTGAATTCCTCCGGCAAAAAAGGCAGAGTGTTTAAGCTCCACCTTTTTAAGCTCTCATCATAAGCCTCCGGATAACTCATAGTCACCAGATGGCCCACGCACCAGGTCACGATTGCCTCCGGCGCCTCTCCATAACCATCATGGTTCCTCATATCCAGCTTCAGGGCCTTGGCGAATTCCCTGGCCACGCTGGGTTTTTCTGCAATATATAACGCTTTTGCCATGTATACTTCCTCACTGTCGGTATCTGTCTGCATGCCCCTGTCTCAGGCTGCGGCCGGGCTTACATGTTGTTCATATCCACCAGTATAATCCTGTCGTCCTCCGCTGCCTTCTCCCGAAGCCTCTCGTCAAAATCCCGGGCTGAAAACAAATAGTACTGCTTTGCCGAGATTCTGGCTTGCCCCATAGCCTCCAAAAGTCCCTCGTACATATCGTAGGACAGCTGGGGCCTGGACCAGTTGCAGAGTCCCACCAGGTTCTCCCGGACAGAATTCTGGGCAATGATATCAATGTTGCCCCGCTTGCCCACCCAGGTGCCCATCTTGTGGATCTCCATGGGCAGCTGGCGCACCTTCCCCATCAATTCCAGGTACTCCCTGCAGACCTTCCGGAAGTAATCGTTCAGATATTCCTCCATCTGGGGCGCCACGTAGGTATCATAAAATGATTCCGGCCCCAGCACGAACAGCTGGGACTTCCTGGGAAACACAAAGCGATACCAGAAATGCAGGTAGGTGTTGCGGATATGGTACAAGCCCTTCTGGCTGTTCTCCCAGCCTCCGGTCTCAAAGGAAGTCAGCTTCTCCGCCACCTCCAGATGGATCAGATTCTTCATGTACACACTGATCTTGGCTCTGGCATAACCGGTCTCCAGGAACAGGTCGTTAAGCTTGTATTTCCCGGCAGCCACTGCCGCAAGGATCGTATTGTATACGCTGGGCTCCCGCAGGTTCCTCGTGATAAAGCCTTCTGCCTCCTCATAGAGATACCCGTCCCGAGACAGGATATGGCGGCAGATATTGGCCTTCAGGTCACTGCCTGCATCCCAGCCCTTAAGATACTCCGGCACTCCCCCAAGGATCCCATAAATCTGGACGCACTGGCTGACGCTGGCCTCCGGAAACATATGTACCACATCCACAAAATTCAGCTCTGTCACCTTCACGGTGTCCGTCACCTTCCGGGCACAGCTTCCCAGCTCCTCCATCATCTCATGCTCAGCCCAGGCCACATCCGAGGTGCACAGAAGCACCATCACAGGCCCCGGATAGAGCCGCTTATCCATCAGCCTTCCGATGCTGTCCAGAAACTCCTTATCCTTCCGGGCCACCTGCTCAAAATCCCGGATTACTAAGATCAGCTTGCTGCTGTCCCCACTGCGAATCCTGGTAAAGGCCGTGTCGTAGGTATCGTCCGACATGGTAATTCCGTAGCGCTTCTCGACGGCTTCCTTCATCATCTGACGCTGCAGCTTCGGTGAAACAGCAGCCGTTTGATAATACATCACCTTCTTGCCCTTACAGAATTCCTGCAGCAGCTCCTCTTTGCCGCTTTCCTTCCATCCGCAAAGCACCACAAGCTGATTCCCGTCCTTTGCATAGAGATTCGCCAGATTTTTAAGCTCTGCCGTTCTTCCAATCATCTCTGTTCCTCCTCGCAGGATCCCAGTCCTGCGTTCTCCCTTAAATCGTAGATGCATTTAGTATATCACAGTTTAATTTCCACGTAAATACTAAAGTTATTTCTAAATATAATCCCAAATACTGCCTGTTACTGTTCACTCCGTTCACAGTAACTGCTGCCCGTTACACCTGACCATGTTCTCCAAAGGCGTAAAAAGGCCTGCCGCATCGTTTCTGCAACAGGCCCTTTTCCATATTCAGTTTATTCACAGAACTGCTTTTTCATCTGGTCATATTCCTGATTGATTACCTGCAGCGTTATGGTATCCCCGCCTCGGTTATCCGGATGATAGATTTTCAAAAGCTCCTTGTAGCGTTTCCGCATCCCTTCCGCATTGTCCACACCGGAGAAAAACATCTCCCTGTGCAGAGCAGGAAATACCTCGGCGCTGGATTCCTGGTAATACCCATACTGCTCTTTCTCAATCTCCAGCTGCTGCTTCTCCTGCGCCAGCTTTTTCAGCTCATCCTCCAGAATCTTCCATTTCATATCAAAGAGATGATTCTGCCGCTCCCGCCGCTGCTCCTCTAACTGCTGGCGCTTCTGGAACGCCTGTTTATCAGCCTCCAGCTGCTTCCGTTCTTCCGCAAGCTTGTGCCATTCCCACTCCAATTCCTGTCTCTGGCGGGCAGGCGCCGATATATTTTGAAACAGCCACTGATTCTCCGCTGCATTGGGCTGACCCATCGCAATATCCCCCTTTTAAATCTCTGTATCCTGTTTCCGGCCCTAGTACAGCGAATAATAAGTAACTGACACCTTGACTTGTCTGATTTTTCATCTGCGGCGTTGTCGTCAATCGACGTAGCCACCGCTACGTCTCATTCCTCCGCCTTGCATATGAAACAATCATCCTGCGTCAATGTATCAGAAACTTATTTTTCGCTGTACTAGCGGGCCGGCTGTCTTTTATTTTGCTGCAATATATCCCTGGGCTTTCAGAAGCTCCGCACAAAGGACAGCCCCTCCGGCTGCGCCGCGGACCGTATTGTGGGACAGGCCCACGAACTTGTAATCGTACACCGTATCCTCACGAAGCCTGCCAATGCTGATTCCCATGCCACGTTCGTAGTCCACATCCGCGGTGACCTGAGGCCTGTTTTCCTCTTCCATGTACCGGATGAACTGCTTCGGCGCGCTGGGAAGTCCAAGCTCCTGGGGCGCTCCCTTGAAATTCACCAGCTTCTCAATCAGCTGCTCCCTGGCGGGCTTTTTGCCAAACTTCACAAACACTGCCGCCGTATGGCCATTGAGCACAGGCACGCGGATACACTGGCAGGTAATCACAGGGCTCTTGGCCGGCACAATCACGCCGTCCGCAATCTCACCCCAGAGCCGCAGCGGCTCCTTTTCGCTCTTCTCTTCCTCCCCGCCAATGTAGGGAATGATATTCCCCTCCATCTCCGGCCAGTCGGCAAAGGTCTTGCCTGCCCCGGAGATCGCCTGGTAGGTAGTCGCCACCACCTCATAGGGGTCAAATTCCTTCCAGGCAGTCAGGGCCGGCGCATAGCTCTGGATGGAGCAGTTGGGCTTCACTGCCACAAAGCCCCTGGTTGTCCCAAGGCGTTTCTTCTGGAACTCAATCACCTTCATATGCTCCGGATTAATCTCCGGAACCACCATGGGCACGTCCGGCGTCCAGCGGTGGGCGCTGTTGTTGGATACCACCGGTGTCTCTGTCCTGGCATAAGCCTCCTCAATGGCCTTGATCTCCTCCTTGGACATATCCACTGCGCTGAACACAAAGTCAACCTGGGCTGCAACTGCCTCCACTTCATTGACATTCATCACAATCAGCTTCTTCACAGCCTCCGGCATGGGGGTGTCTATCTTCCAGCGGCCATCCACCGCCTCCTCATAGGTCCTGCCTGCCGAGCGGGGGCTTGCCGCAATGGTTGTCACCTCAAACCAGGGGTGATTCTCCAGCAGGGCAATAAAACGCTGTCCCACCATACCGGTCCCCCCCAAGATTCCAACCTTTAATTTCTGATCCATACTTGTATCTCCTCATTTCTTTGTATTCTGCTTTTTGTCCGCCTTGGGCGTACACTTGTCTTTTGATATTTATCCTAATATATCCGCGCCAAAAATGCAATCTATGTTTTTGTACAAAAATACTTATCTTTTTGTATATTATTCAGCAAATTTCACAAAATTCTTAGCCTCTTCATTCTGCCATTCCTCTGCCAGGTATTCCCGCTCCATGGCAATCACCTGCTCCATAGCTTCCCGGCCGGGGGCCCCAAGAGTAAGACGCTTGTCCACACAGGTCTTTAAGGAAACTGCCTCAAAAATATCTTCCTTAAATACAGGGCTGATGGAGCGAAGCTCCTCCAAAGACAGCTCATCGATGGCCGCCCCCTTGTCAATGCAGTACAGCACCAGCCGTCCCACAATCCCATGGGCATCCCGGAAGGGTACACCGTGGTTCACCAGATAGTCCGCTGCATCCGTGGCATTGGTAAAGCCGTGGGCCGCGCTTTTTTCCATCGCCTCCCTGCAGAAGGTCATGGTATCCAGCATCCCGGTAAACAGTGCCAGACAGCCCTTTACCGTATCCATGGCATCAAAGGTCAGCTCCTTGTCCTCCTGCATATCCTTATTATACGCCAGCGGAATCCCCTTCATGGTGGTGAGCAGGGAAACCAGAGCGCCATACACCCGGCCGGTCTTGCCCCGAGCCAGCTCCGCAATGTCCGGATTCTTCTTCTGAGGCATAATGCTGCTTCCGGTGCTGTAGGCATCATCAATCTCCACAAACCGGTACTCATTGCTGTTCCAGAGAATAATCTCCTCCGAAAAACGGCTCAAATGCATCATAATGGTAGACAGGGCTGACAAAAATTCAATCAGATAATCCCGGTCAGACACAGAATCCATGCTGTTGAGGGTGGGGCCGTAAAAGCCCAGAAGCTTCGCCGTATACTCCCGATCCAGAGGATAGGTGGTTCCCGCCAGGGCGCCGGCGCCAAGGGGACAGTAATTCATTCTCCGATAAATATCACAAAGCCGCAGGCGGTCCCGCTTAAACATTTCAAAATATGCCCCCATGTGATGAGCCAGGGTAACCGGCTGCGCCTTCTGCAGATGGGTAAAGCCCGGCATTATGGTATCCACATGCTCCTCCATGATTCTTAAAAGTACCTTTAACAATTCCTTCAGCAGCACGTCCGTATAGAGAAGCTCCAGCCTGGTATACAGGCGCATATCCAGGGCCACCTGGTCATTGCGGCTTCTGCCGGTGTGAAGCTTCTTGCCGGTATCCCCCAGACGCTCAATCAGGACTGCCTCCACAAAGCTGTGGATATCCTCATATGCATCGGTAATTACCAGCCGTCCCTCCTCCACGTCCTTCTGGATCTCTCCCAGGGTCTTTACAATCGCCTGCATCTCCTCCTGGGTAAGAATCCCCTGCCTGCCCAGCATACATACATGGGCCATGCTGCCTTCTATATCCTGCTTATAAAACTTCTGGTCAAAGGAAATGGACGCATTGAAATTGTACACCAGCTGATCCGTCTCCTTCGTGAAGCGTCCGCCCCATAATTGTGCCATAGCTTCTTCCTCTCTTTCTATAATTATTAAATCTTTACTTAATTTCCCGTGTAGCCTTTTCCCATTTCATGGCCTTTTGGGGAAGGGCCTGTCTTCGTGCCAGCCTCCGGCAGCGGGTGCTTCTGCCGCTCCCGCTGCTGCCTGGAAAATACGCAGCCGCAGTAATCCTGGCGGTACATGCCGTATTCTGCCGACAGCTCCACGGAGCGCTTATACCCGTTCCGCTTCTTAAAATCCGACACCAGATAGGATACACCGTATTCCTCTGCCAGGGCAAGTCCAATCTCATTGAGCTTCGCCGCATTCTTCAGCGGGCTGATGGAAAGGGTGGTGGTAAAGTAATCCATCCCCTGCTGCCTGGCGTACTCTGCCGCCTCCTTAAGACGCAGCTCATAGCAGCCAAAGCACCGCTCCCCGCCCTCCGACATATCCTCCATCCCCCGGGCCATCTCATAGAAGCGCTGCGGCTCAAACACACCCTCCACAAAGGAAATGGGGTATTTGGACGGCAGCTGTTCAATCAGCCTTTGCTGTTCCTTTGCCCGCTTATGGTATTCCTCCTCCGGGTAGATGTTGGGATTGTAGTAGAGCACCGTAATATAGAAGTACTGGGACAGGTACTCCAGCACATAGCTGCTGCAGGGCCCGCAGCAGCTGTGCAGAAGCAGCCTTGGAACCCTGCCGGCCGTCTGCCGGCCGTCTGCTGTGAGGTCGTCTGCTGTAATTCCTTCTGCCTTGCTGCCTTCTCTTACAATCCCCTCCAGGATGCGTTCTAATTCTTTTTGGTAGTTTTTGTTTCCATTTTTCATAGCCATAATGACATTCTACCTGAAAGAGGAAAAAAATGCAATGGTTTTCCTTCTCACACTCCCCTGTACGCCACATATAATATAGAGAAATCATATCTGGAGATATTATGGAAGAGAAACTTCTGGAGCTGCGTTCCGTCGGCTATTCCTACCATACGATGCAGGGGGAGACGCCGGCGCTTCATAATATAAATTTTACTGTTCATAAGGGAGAGTTCTTGGCCATCGTAGGTCCCAGCGGCTGTGGAAAGTCCACTCTGCTGTCACTGCTATGCGGCCTCCTGGAACCGGAGCACGGTTCTATTTTACTTTATGGGCAAAAGCTTTATCAGAAAAGCGCCGGCAACATCGGCTATATGCTGCAGCACGACCATCTCTTTGAGTGGCGTACCATCCTGCAAAACGTGCTCCTGGGGCCGGAAATCGCCGGCAAGCTCACTCCTGCCCGACGTGAGGCAGTGGAACAGATGCTGAAAACCTATGGCCTTTACAAATTCAAGGATGCCAGGCCCTCCCAGCTGTCCGGCGGCATGCGGCAGCGGGCCGCCCTGGTTCGCACTCTGGCCCTGGAGCCGGAGATCCTGCTTCTGGATGAGCCCTTTTCCGCTCTCGATTATCAGACACGCCTCACTGTGGGGGATGACATTGGCAGTATCATCAAAAAGGAACACAAAACAGCCATCCTGGTCACCCACGACCTGTCAGAGGCCGTAAGCCTTGGCAGCCGCGTGATTGTCCTGACCGCACGCCCCGGCACCATAAAGAATATAATCAACATTAAATTTCCGGAATATCTCACGCCTTTACAGCGCAGAAACGCACCGGAATTTAAAGATTATTTTAATCAGCTATGGAAGGAGATGAATGAGCATGAGTGAAATATCCCTGGCACAGCAGAAATATCTTTCTGCCAAAAAACGTCACAAAAGAACGGTCAGCTGCAGCCGCATTCTGATCTTTGTCTGCTTCCTGGCACTCTGGGAGGGAGCCGCTTATCTGGAGCTGATTGATTCCTTTATCTTCAGCAGCCCCTCCAAGGTGGGCGCCTGTTTTGTGTCCATGCTTCTGGACCACTCGCTGCTGCCCCACATTGGCATTACCCTGTTTGAAACAGTGGTCAGCTTCCTGCTGGTGATTCTCTGCGCCCTGGCAGCCACCATCCTGCTGTGGTTCTGCCGAAAGCTGTCGGAAACCCTGGAGCCTTATCTTGTGATTCTCAACAGCCTGCCGAAATCTGCCCTGGCCCCTCTTCTGATTGTCTGGCTGGGGGCCAGCTATAAGACCATCATTGTCACCGGCATGTCTGTGGCTATTTTCGGTTCTATCTTAAGTCTCTACACCAGCTTCATGGCAGTGGATCCCGAGAAGATCAAGCTGGTCTATACCCTAGGCGGAAAGAAATATCATGTGATGACCAAGGTCATCCTTCCGGCCAATATTCCGGCCATGTTTTCGTTGATGAAGGTGAATATTGGTCTCTGCCTGGTCGGGGTGATTATCGGAGAATTTATTGCTGCGCGCAAAGGCCTTGGATATCTCATTATTTATGGGAGCCAGGTGTTGAAGTGAGACAGTCAGGAAGGGGAAAATGATACGAATGGGTATCCTTCTCCCTCACCACCCATTTTCCCCTGCCTCCTTTTCCATCAAAATAAACTGCCTGATTTTTTCGGAGCTCTTCCATCCAACGCCTGGCCATTGACACGGAAATCTCCAGCTTTCCTGCCAGCTTCTTCACTGTGATAGCTGGATCCTCCTTCAGGTATTCCAGCATGAGGGCCTGCTTTCTCTCCTTATCTGCTTTTTTCCGCTGAAAATAGTCCCGCACATCCACAGATCGCTGACAGGCAGACACATCCACGCTGCTTTGGCCTGGCAGATCGTCGAACACACCGGGATTGATTGCAATCTCCAGCCTATCCTCAAACACAAGGATGGTTCGGATCGCCGACAGGACAAGCTCTGACAGGATCCGTCGGCTGCCCCCTGCTCTTAATTTTTGGTGAATTTCCTCCAGGCGGCTGCAGGCCTGCTGATCGGCCCAAGCCTTATTCGTTTCCTCCTGCAGCTTTTTTTCCAGCTGCTCCTCTTTTCGCTGAAAGCCTTCCAGCTTTTTCTGATAATCCTCGTCGCTGACAATTCCATCCAGTAATTTGTCCAGCAAAACCTCCTTTTTTCTTCGGATTTCGGCCAGGCTCTTTTGAAGCAGTTCCTTCGCCCCGCCGGCGTCTGCGTCCACCAGCACATCCTTCAGGACAGCCATGATCTCATGGATCAGGCTGTTTTCAGCCGCTGCGTCAAACATGGACCGGGACAGATCGTCCACCATATGAACCAGGCCCTCCTGGGAAAGGTGGATATTGTCACATCCTTCTGTATCTTCCCGGGCTACCTTGCGTATCCGGCTGCGGCAGTTTCTGTTTTTCCGCCCATTGCGCAGATAATTGGAGCATTTCCATTCCACAATGATCTCCTCTTGGTTGGAATATCTCCTGCGAAAGGTTTTATAATAGACAGCGCCACAATTTCCGCAGCATATTTTTCCGGAAAACTCATACGGAACCGTCTTTCCCCTTTTTCTGGGCTTTCCCGGACTTGCGGCTCTTCGGTTTAAGTCCATCATACGGTTTGCCTGGCTCCATAGCTCATCATCTACAATGGCAGGAACCATATTTGGATGATAGATCCACTCTGATTCCGGATTTTTCAGGGTTTTCTTTTTTTCAAAGTCAAAATGCGTCCGGTTCATCACTGCAGTCCCTTTAAATAAGGGGTTTCGGATAATCCTCCGGATGGTGGTTTCTGTGATCTGTTTTCCATTTCGGTTGGTAATCCCTTCCTTATATAAAAGGATACTGACGCTGCGGGAACCATAGCCCTGGGCGATCAGCGCATACATCCGCCGCACCACCTCCGCCTCCTCCGGTATAATGGTAACGCTCTTATCCGGATTTTTACGCAGACCATAGGTATGATTGGTGATCAGAACTGTTGTTCCATTCTTTTGGCGGTATGTATGGGCATTGTTAATCTTTTTGCTCAGGTCACGAGAATACTGTTCCGCCAGAATCGCCTTGATCCCGGTCAGAAGGTTATTGTCGGGCCGGTAAAATTCATGCTCCATATACAGATAGAGCTGCTTATCGTTGCTCACGATTTCATCAATCAGCAGATACCAGTTTTTAGTATTCCGGTTAATACGATCCTGGGATTTGACGATAATAATATCAAATTTGTTGGTGTGGATATCGGAAATGAGACGCATATATTCGCTGCGGGCCTCCGCTACGGTAGCTGTCTCCATCTCTACATACCGGTCAACCAGGGTCCAGCCCATCTCCTGGCATACCTGGACTGCCTCCTTCACCTGCACCTCCAAGGCATCCTTTTGGGCCTGTTCCTGGGTGCTGACACGGCAGTAGATCACTGCCCGGTTAATCATTTTCTCCCGCCTTTGCCAACCACTGCTTACGGAATAGCTGCTGCTCTGTATTGGAGAGCAATTGTTCCTTCTGCAGGTATTGGCAGATCACATCCAGGATCATATCCTTATAGCTTTGCTGCCGGTTCATCATTTGTTCTTCATTCTTACTTTGGGGTAAACGTTCAGACATATGCCATACCTCATGAAAGCATTGATACAGCATATGCTGCCATTCACCGAATTTTGCATAAAAAAGAATGCACTCTGGCATTCTTCGCGCCCGAGCGGTGCCGTTCACGGCTAATTTCACCTCCGCGAGGTGCGCATCCTGCCCGGAGGGCTTTTTGTGATATAGGAAATCCGGAGGAATTTCCTATATCACAAAAAAATCCCCCACATATGTAGTCTCTACATACATGAGGGTTCTGTCAGACCCTTAGTGGTCGCTTTCACAGAGTGTAAGCGCTCTGGTTCTTCCTCCGAGGGATTCTTTCCGGTATCAAAATAGCTGAAGGTATTAAGAGCAATCTTATTCATATACTGGTTCATAGTCTTAACATCCCCCAAAAGCAGCGCCTTCAGAAAATCATTGTAATTATCCTCCTGATCTGTAAACCAATCCTGTACCATCTGTTGAAACATCAAATATACTTCCTTCACGCAGCAGTTTCCCCACCAGCCCATTCTAACTGGTAGTTGCCCAATAGGCCGCAAATTTCTTTTTATCCAGGTAATTCAGGATGGACCAGGGGTTATAAATCCCGCTGATATTTCCAAATCGAAATCCGTCATACCAATTCTTTACATCCTCTTTTTCCTCTGACAGGCCAAATTCATCCAGGGCCTGGAATACCTCTTCTTCCGTGAATCCAAAACAATCTGCATATAAGGGTTGGTCTTAAAGGTGGCATTAAACAGGCTCCGGATAAACTCTACCAATTCCTCCCAGTATCCATACACATAAGCCTCCTGCATGGGAGTATCATATTCGTCCAGAAGGATGAGCACTCGCTTACCATAATACCGCATCAGATAATTAGACAACAGATTCAGTGATTCTGATGCGATATAATCCTCCATATCAACGGAAACCTTCTGATATAACGCCTTTTCATCCTCATTCAAAAGCCCGCTGTCCAAAAGAAAATGAAACCTGTTATACAGATTTTTTATGATATAACATATTTTTTCCTGGTATTTGGAAAAGAGGTCTCCTTCACATTGGCAAAGCTTATGGCAATCACAGGATATGTTCCCTGCAGCTCTCGATATTTCTCATCCGCCCAAATAGACAGCCCTTCAAACAAATCTCCTCTTCCCGGGTAATCCACGGAGAAAAACTGTTCCGTCATGCTCATTGTAAGCGTCTTTCCGAATCTTCTGGGACGGGCGATCAATGTTACTGCATCTCCATTCTCCCACCATTCCCGCATAAAATGGGTCTTATCTATATAAAAATACCCATTTTTTCTGATGATCTCGAAATCCTGATGTCCGATCCCCACAGTTCTTGCCATCTTTCTACACCGCCTTCTCTCTCCCTAAGTATATCGAATTTTTACCAATCATACAATGAAAAATTTATCTGCGCACTTCTTTTCTCCGTTTTCCCCCTTTTCCAAACCTAACTTCGCAGTCCTTTCGGAAAAATGATATTCCATAACAATCAATCCTCTTATACCCTTCTGTCTGCAATTCTCTCATATAATTCTTATCGTAAATCTGCTGCAGTGCTTTTTCCGCATCATTCTCCAGATCATCAATTGATCCCGATACCTTTAACTCAAGAATAAATGACCTGCCCCGCAGAGACGGACTCTTCACTATAAGGTCCGACCGCCCATTTCCAGATTCCCGATTGGATTGTACCAGATAATTTTCACTTTGACTTAAAGCCCCTGCCAGAAAACCGTGATAAAAGTTCTCCGCACTGTCGTAGAAGCTGATCGTCCGAAAAAGCTGACTGTTCAAAATGTCTTTCATTCTCTCCGCATTTCCGTCCTCCATTGCCTGATATAGAGCATGGAAATCTTCTTTTTTCAAAATATCTTTCATCCAATTTAAAATCGTATTCTGGTAAATCGTTTTTATTTCTATATTCGGAATGCGTGTGCGCAGAAAGATAACAGATTCTTTAAAATATTCACTCTCCTTCGTCAAATAACCAGTAAAATAGAGAAAATTCCATAAATTCTCACCGCTGCTGTGCATATCTTCATATGTTACTTCTTCATGCACTTGAATATCCAGCAAATATCCATTTAAAAGCGCTTCAATCTGACCCTTGGTTTCCCTGTCAGCATGAGCAATCAATTCCTTAATAATCTCATTCGAACTGGTATTGATCCAGTATGGATGTGGAAATGCACTTATTTTTGCATATAGATCATCCATAAAACTGATTACACTCCATGGATTATAGACCTCCGTATCGCCAAACAAATAACCGTCATACCACTCCTTCATGGTCGAAAAACGGCTCTCTGCTTCATAATACCGCATCATCTGCAATACTTCGGATTCTGTAAATCCAAAATGCTCACTATATTTCCGATCCAGCACAGAAATAATTTTCAAATGATTCAGACCTGTGAAAATGCTTTCCTTGGAAACCCTTAAGCATCCAGTAATTACAGCAAATTGCAGATAATCATTCGTTTTCAGCACAGATTCAAATAAGGAACGGATGAAATCTATCATTTCTCCATAAAATCCCCGGAAATATGCATTTTCCAATGGTACATCATATTCATCAATCAGGACAACCACTTTCTCGCCTGCTGCCTGATACAGACATTTACTTAAAAATTTTAAAGCCCCGGAATATTCATCATATCCCGCCTCTCTGCACGCAAGCTTTCGAAACAGATTTTTGCTGTCCTCACTGATTTTTTCATTATCCAATATATCCTGATGACGCTGGAACTCCTCCGCAATCTCATCCCTCAGCTTTTTATATGCAGATTCAAAGGTTCGCTGCTTTGCCGACTTTAATGTCAGATTGATCACCGGATACATCCCCATATACTTTACATATTCGTTTCCGGCACCCAGAATCTTCATCCCCTGGAAAAGCTCTTTATTCTGTGCATTCTTTTCCTTATTTCGCGTATCCTCAAAAAAGCAGCGGAGCATACTCAGATTTAGTGTTTTTCCAAATCGCCTGGGTCTAATAAACAGATTTGCTTCCCCTTTTAAATCCAATAATTCCTTAATAAATAATGTTTTATCTATATAATAGTAATCGTCTTTTATCATTTTTTTAAAATTATCGACACCTATTGGCAATGGTTTCTTCATTCTCACACCTCCACCTGACCTTTTCCCTGCAAGCTTCAAGATGGATCCCTCGTTGCTGACAGCGGGATTTTGATTTTGAAGCTTCATATTCCTTAAACATCATAATAGCATAAGCAAATTTGAAATGTCAACGCTCCCGGCTGTGTAAGATTTCAGGGGAGCCGGCAGCTTATACAAGCCACTGCCTCCCCTGTTCCAGAGCTATCGATTTCTTAAAGCCCCCCTTTCAAATCCCAGGCTGCAGGACAATTGTTCTCGGTCTTGAAGGGGGCGCTGTTTTCCGCAGGATAGACTCTCATGGTCACATCCAGGGCTCTTCTGACCTTCTCCAGAACCTCCTCCTCTTAGGTGAGCCAGCGCTGCCCGAAAGAAGGTAGACTGGGCCCACAGCTCCTCGTTCTCGCCGTCAAAGCAGTACCTCATTTCCTCCTTGATCCATCTCTCGGGGAAAATGCTGTGTGCTCCTTACGCAGGGCCGTCATTTTCCGAATAAATCTGCCAGCTCCGTGACCTGTTTCTCCTTATCCCAGATCATCGGCACACGGTTATGCCCCTCGTCTCCTGTCATGCCTGCCTCGTCCCCATAATAAATGCTGGGGCTGCCGGAATAAGTCAGCAGCAGATAGGCCAGCTTTACCACAACCTTCGTTGTGACTGCCAGGAAAAACAGGAAAAATAATTTTGAAGATAGTGTTCCAGTTCCGTTTGGAGTAAGGAATCATTGGCCTTGGGATATGTGAATTTTGGGGGAAAGTATAGATTTTTGCCGATGTCCTCCACATCCTTCAGCTTAAGGAACATCTCCAGGATCTTCATGTCCTGCTGGGCGATCTGCTTCACTGGCACCAGCACCTTGCACAGATCCGCGTTCAGTCCATAGTTATCCTGATAGCTACGTACCAGAAGCTTCCTAGAGCGTGTTTGAAAATTGCTTTCCGGCAGCTGTGCGTTACACTTTGTGGGAGATTTGGGCCAAATGAAGGGCGCATAGCGGGCTATGTAACCTGAATTTGGTCCGAATATACCGCAAAGTGGAGCGTGCAGATGGCGGGAATGAATTTTCAAACACGCTCTAGGATCCACATATTTTTTCAGATACAGGGCCAGCAGATCTCCGCTCACCAGAAAGCCGCGCCCCTGGTTCCTTTGGATAAACTGATGGAATTGTGCAGTGGGTATCGGCTCGTCATAGAGATAGATATCCTCCCTGGCTACATACTTCCGGAGAACGCCTTGGAGCACCTCGCTCTTATAGGCCATCACAACGCATATGTCCTGCCCCAGGCGGCCCATTGCCAGTTTCACGGCCTCCTCGTAGTCTGGCATCAGCTTGAAAAACAGATCGTCCTCATAATGACAGTCAATCAAGATCGCCGGCAGATATTGCCGGGCAGATATTGCGGCAACATTCTTCTGCCGCATTCCCACGTAAAACAATCCGTTATAATAATGGTTGTTGAAGCTGCCCGGTTTCTTTGTCATGGATTCCGCCCGAAAAAAGGCAGGCGTATACCCATATTCCGAAACCTGCTGCCAAAGAGCCGCCATAAAGCCGCTGTCCCCGCTGCTCACCCTGTCGTATTCCTCAAAGCTGACCACAATCCCGATCTGCTTTTTTGCCACATCCCTTAAGGTAGCCCCTTTTTCCTTCATATAACGCTCCTCTCCCACGCCCCCTGAAGCCCCGGCCGGGACGATATACCCCCACCTTCTTCTATGGTTCCCGGACTCTCTATGGGGATATTTTTTCATATTGGATGTGCAAAGTATATAAAAATATTTTATTCACAGCTTGTCCTGATCCATGAAACGGAACTTCCTGACCCTGGAAATGGAACCACCGGATACTCAAAGGATCATTTCCTCCCTAAAATTGTCACAGCTCTTTAAACTGGATTGGGTGATTATGAGCATTGTCATTCTATGTGTTGTAGCTATGTGCTTGTATGGGCTGCTGGGCATGGCGGAGCGAAGGTATTTGAAGCGATTGGGATAGCATGAGTTCTCCCTCCGGGGAATCCCGGAGGGAGAACTCGTGTTCATAATAACCTATAAAATTTTTATTGAAATATAATTTCCCCTTGCATTTCTTCTGCAACGTGGTATAATAGAATCTGTCAGGAAGCATAGCTCAGCTGGGATGAGCGTTCGCCTCACACGCGAGAGGTCATGGGTTCGAGCCCCATTGCTTCCATTTTCATTAAGTAGCCAGCCTCCATGTATCATGGAGGCTGTTTGATTGTACAGACCTTGCGTCAAAGGGGCCCTCCAAAGCTGTAAACGGAACACCATGTATTTTGATTTACGGCTGCTGAGAATCCTGCTCCCCTTCACCGCCTCCGGTAATAAGCTGTCACAATCTCCGCCAGATATACCAGGTTGGCCAGCAGCAGGAACACCACCATGTCAAAGGCAATCCCCAGTATGATATTCCCGATCACCACCAGCAGATGGAGCCAGACCGGCGTATTCCGCAGGCACACAGCCAGCACCTCCTCCAGAACAATGACCAGAAGCACTGTGGTGGCCGGGATCTTGAGCCAGAGGATGCCGCACAAGGCCGTGCCAATGACTGCTGCAAGCAGAATCAGCACAGACAGCAGCGGATGCATCCGACCTCTTCTGGCCCGGGCACGGGCCCGCTTCTTCCGGTTGATAATCTGCTTCTGGCTGACTCCCTGGGGCTTCAGCCGCGCAATATAATCGGAATCTGCGGCACTCCTTCGCACAAATTCCTTGATCTCCGGCTCAAGATCCAGAAACTCCAGCCCTTCTTCCTTCTCCTGATTTTGTTCTCCCATAGATTTCCTCTCCCATTCTATCTCAAGTGCAAAAAATTGAACTAGAACTTCCGTATCTCATCCTGAGAATCATCCGTATTCTCCACTTTGCGTATCACGGCATCATAGCCGTAGGAATCGCTGACCTTTATATGTACGCGTTCGCCCACCTTTTTTCCAAGAATGGCCTTCCCCAGCGGGGAATCGATACTGATTCTTCCCTCAATGGAATTGCCCCGGACTGTGGTCACCAGCTTGTAGGTCTCCTCCACGTCGTCCTCCTCAATATACAGAGTCACTGTATTATTGATTCCAACCTCATCCTCATTAGACTGATCCGATACCACATGGGCCGTACGGATCATCCGCTCCAGATAGCGGATCCTGCTCTCATTCTTGTTTTTGTCCTTCTTTGCCGCATAATATTCAAAATTCTCTGACAGATCGCCGTGAGACCGGGCTTCCTTCACTGCCTCAATGGCTTCCTTGCGCACAACAAGCCTGCGGTACTCAATCTCCTCCTCCATCTTTTTGATATCATTGGCTGTCAGCTGATCATGCATGCTCTCACCTCCAAACATGAAAAAAATATCCTGCAATGGCAGAAAAAGCCGCCGGAACCCGACAGCTTTCTCTCCAGTTCTTATAAGCCATAAAACGCCACTCCCATTGCGATCAAGATGATCTCCGCAATCAGGATCAGGATGGATACCCCTGCAATCACGATTGCAGCAATGGCCAGACCTTTCTTTTTGGTCTTGATTCCAAGGAAGGCAAAATAAAATTCCATGATAATCAGCGCCACTCCATAGGTAAATCCCAGGCAGGACAGCACAAGGCCAATCAGGGACATTACAAAGGCAATAATTGCGAATTTCTCTCTGGACTTGTTGGTGCTCTCCTCAAACATGTTCTTGGAATATGTACTGCCCTCCGGGGGACGCTGGGTATTGGCGCCGCCGGAAAGCTGGGTATCCCCGGTAAATCCCTCCGGATTGTTCAACGCGTCAAACAGAGGCTTCAGTACATTCTTATAATGCTGCTTGGCCACCGAGCCCACAAAGGAATCGTCTACCACCATCGGCTTCTTGCTCTTGCCCAAGAAAAAATATACCGTTATCCCGCTGCCGGTAACCTGGTACTGTAATCCGCCGTTGCACATGCCATCCTTATAGGAATAATAGCTCTCCGCATTCTTCGGCTCCTTGTACTGGAAACCGTTGGCCTGCAGAAAATCCCGGATGATCTGCTCGGAACGTTCGGAATATGGAAACGTAAATTGTGATTTTCCTTTTGCCATAATCTCATGTCCTTTCCCCTGCCTGCTTCAGGCATTTTTAAAAATATAAAAAAATCCCACAAATATGTATTACAAGCACATAATGTCAGCATGTATTGCAAAATTTGCAGGATAGAAAGCGAAAGAAGGGCTTCCTTTCCAACACATATATAATAAATGAATTTTTGTAGAATGTAAAGCACTTTTTTTAAATTTGTATACTGGTTGTATCCTGGTACTGGTCTCTTAAGTTTCTTGTGATTTTATCTTGACTAACCAACATTTTTAATGTTATAACAGGATTACTTCAAAAATTTCTTCAGGAGGAAAACACTATGAAATGCCCAAAATGCGGAAGCCAAAACGTTCTCAGCCAGGTCGGAACAGAAACCACCACAAAGAGTAAAACCAAAGGATTTGGATGGATAAAATCCTGCATTGGTTTTCTTCTCTTTAGCATACCCGGTATTCTGTGCGGCTTATGCGGATTCGGGAAAAGCAGGACCAAAACAAAAACTACCACAAGGGTGATCCATGTATGTCAAGAATGCGGAAATCAATGGTAAGGCTTTTAGACGATATCGGTGCTGCAAGTGGCTGCCACCAGATGCCAGAACGCAGCTTTTTTTATAAAGGATATCAGTTCCCGGTATGTGCCAGGTGCACTGGTGTATTCGTAGGCCAGCTTTCGGCTATCATATATGGTTTCTTTTGGAAAATATCTCCTTGCATTTCTGTCGTGCTTCTGGGCGTAATGGGAATAGATTGGGGTGTTCAGGAAATTGGCATCAAAGAATCAACCAATTTACGGAGGTTTCTAACCGGCATTTGCGGCGGCTTTGGCCTGTTCAGCATTTATATTTATGCCTTTAAAAAGATACGAAGGCTGATACTATAAGCCTGCCTGCATCCGCCAGGATTACAAGACAGGCTTATTTCTTTTCGCTTATTTTTCCTCATTGCATTTCACGATAGGCAGGCCATGCAATGAGGCGCATTCCGATTTCCTCTGACGCCTTTCACATTTTTTTCATGCTTTTACCATATTTGCTTCACATTTTTCCAATATGATATATTTACAAAAGGCGATACCTTTTTTCATATAGATTTTTCATAATGCCAGCAAGATGCAAAATCCTGCTGGCTCTCCTTCCTGAAGCACAGTTTGGAACTGTAATATTTCCCCATATTCCGGTTATACTAATTTCATCAAAATTTAGGAGGGCATAATGAAAGTAACCGATAAAGACAAAAGTATCCGTACCGCCCCAAAAGGAGCGTGGGAAAGCGGCATTATAAACGAGAAGAAACACCGTTCCCCAAGGCAGCACCTCAATGATATTTCCACCGACCTTCAAGGAAATGGATATCCCATATCTTTAGAAAAACGGGATGATTAAATCATCCTGGTTACATATACGGCGGATCGCTTTCGCGATATATTTCCTCTCCGCCGCAGTGTGATCCCGCCCGGAGGGCTTTTTGTGATATAGGAAATCCGGAGGAATTTCCTATATCACAAAAAGCCCGCAAACATCATGTTTACCGGGTTCCTGTTCCAAAGGTAGAAAGCCGAAGAAGGGCTTCCCTCCTTGCACATATATGTATAATATATTGATTTTTGTAGAATATAAAGTATTTTTTCCAAATTTGTATACTATTTTATATAATTCCTTGCCCCATAATTGCCCCATGTGTTTTATCTTGTTAAACACGGATTTAAGTGGCAAAGTTAGCGATACCGACCCAAGATTATCAGATTCCCGTACCCCGAAAGACCATACTCATGATGGGCGATACTATACAAAACAACAAGTAGACGATAAAACACTTTTAAAAACATATGATCTACAACATGGCTTGGATTTTGGCATAGAGGGTTATTCTACATTTCTCGTTCCAAAAACCCGTATTGATATGGTAGCAGATATACCTCTTATCCCAAATACTGGTACATACAGGATACTTGGGGTAGATCCAATAATATCAGGCACGCAATGGCAGCTTAGAGTTATTTTTTGGGTAAATGGTCAGGCTATCTACAAAGTGTGTGACCTTAAATAGCTATTTATAAAAATATATAAAACGAATATATAACGTAGATGCCCTGGGATACCAAACCCTAAAATTTGCTGCACTATTTGCGGAACCTAGAAAATATATATCATCAGTACTGCCATTCGAACTGGCAACAGCCAAAGGGAATAGGGCAAGTACGTTAGGATTGCCTGGTATTTTGATCATAGCTGGCGTAAATTCCACCCAGCTATTTGCCTGGGCAGAAGTAATACCAATGGAAGTATAGTGTGTTCCGACGGTGATCTTACTATTTGCTGTATTCCTAGTATAAGTGATTTTAAATACCTTTATGATTCAACAGCAGCATCTGGCTTT
>CAJUQB010000059.1 GCA_910588285.1 uncultured Lachnospiraceae bacterium | reverse complement strand
GCCTAAACTGGATTGCTGTAACTTATTGTATCATAATGTATCCCATTTAAAAAGCGTAAGGACCAGCTCGCCTCCGTTGCCCTGTCCACCTACCAGCGGAACTACCATGCAGCCAACACTATCATGCGGCTTCTGGGAGAGTCTACTCTTGTAAGCCGCCTCAACGCTGCATACATCAAGGAAAAATTTTTGTCCCATGACGAATCTGCCGGAACCTTTAATGAGCGCCTGACGCCCTTCAAGGCCCTGATCCGGTGGGGCTATGAGAATGACTATATCTCGGATATCCGGTATCTGGATAAGATCAAACCAATGCATAACCGGGAGAAAAAGGAAAAGCTTCAGGAGAAATTCCTGGAGGCGGATGAACTGAAGGAACTACTGGATGCCATGGCTGTACAGAAATGGAGATACCTGGCCGAGCTGACGGCCCTGTCCGGCCTCCGGTGCAGGGAAGCCCTGGCCCTCCATATGGATGATGTGGCTCTAAATGGGCAGACCATCACCGTAACTAAGACACTGGATCCGGTCCATAAGATCGTAACCGCCCCCAAAGACCATCTGCTCCAACCGGGAGGTATACCTGCATATCACACAGCGCCGGAAGGAAGCTGACCGGGAACAGCTGAAAGCCGTAAAAATTTTATAGATTGCCCCATTTATGTGTTACGGACAAATAAAAATCCCCGTAAACACTGGGTTTACAGGGACTCCGTCTCTAAAGTTGAATGCGGAAGATGGGACTTGAACCCACACGTCTATACAGACACAAGATCCTTAGTCTTGCCTGTCTGCCAATTCCAGCACTTCCGCAAATCTCGACAATGATCAAATAAGCGCTCCAGGAGCTTCTGTGCTTCTATTCAAAGTCCTGCTTCAAAACCTCACTTGCTTGTCTCAACTTTTAAAAGTATATATGATCCTGTCCAATTTGTCAAGGGGAAAAATCAAAATTTTTTATTTTTCCGAAAGCTCCCCGGATATGCGGGAAGCAGGCGCCTTCCGGCACAGGCGCTGCCCCATCTTCACTGGCGTCTCCACACCCCTGGCCGTATCTGACAGAAGCTTCCTGTCAAACCTGACGCTGCCGGCCTTCACCAGCAGAATCACCGTACTTCCTCCATACAGGAACATGCCCTTTTCCTGGCCCCGCTCCACCTGTCCGGCGCCATGGTAATTGCGGATCCTGCCCACCAGCATTGCCCCCACCTCCATCTGTACCAGTCTGCCGAAGTTGGGGCTGTCCATCACCGTATATTCCCGGCAGTTCTCGCAGAATACCGGCACCTCCCGAAGGGCAATGGGCCGCACCGTATGCAGCTTGCCCGGAATAAAGATGTTCTCACCCTTTTTTCCGCTGTCCACATAGCAATATCTGTGATAGTTATCCACACAAAGCCGGAATACCAGGCACAATCCGCCCTCAAACTCCCGGGCCAGCCTCTCATCCTGCAACAGCTCCGCCACCCGGTAACGGCTCTGCTTCACTGCAATCACGGTCCCTGAGCGAATGGCATAGGCAGACAGAAGGCCGTCACAGGGAGCAATCAATGCTTCTGGATCCCTGTCAATGGGCCGGAAGCCCTCCCGGATCCTGCGGGAAAAGCAGTCATTAAAGCATTGAAAGCCGCTGCTCTCAAATTCCCTTAAGTCAATCCCATTCTTCTGCACAAAGGGCTTGATCAAAAAGCGCGACAGAGACGACGACAAAAAGGCCCCGGCAGCCTTAGATACCCCTCTGCTGCAAAGGGGCTTCAGCAGCATCCGTCCCACTGGCGTATGATAGAGAAATCTTAAGCTCCGGGAATCCTTCCCCCGGGGCCTCATTTCAAAATCTCCCCAAGGATCACCAGGGCGCATTCCACCGCACCGATGGCCACCATAATCAGGATCCCCCGAAGTCCCGGCTTTTTCACCCGTATTTTGGACAAAAAGGCAAAACCGGTAAATATCGCCGTGCCGAAATACATTGCGGTCACATCTGCCGGAATCACATACTGCATCAAAAGCACCAGGGGAAAAATCAGGGATGCCGATGTCACCGGAAGCCCCGTATAATACTTCCGCACCCCGGTTTCCGCGTTCTGGCGCTCCTGCTCAGCCACATTGAAATAAGCAAGACGAATCATGGTGGCCAGCATGTATAACACCAGAACCGCACCAAGGGCGCACATAAAAAGCCGCTTCTGCCACAGGTGGGGATATCGGTGCATAATCATGCGGAACATGGGTGAGATCCGCAGCATGGCAATCCCAATACAGGCCGGAAGAACGCCGAAGGCCACCAGATCGGACAGGGAATCAATCTGAATCCCAAAGCACCGCTGCTCCGGTGTCCGATCCCGCTTTGTCCTGGCCACCTTGCCGTCAAAGGCATCGCAAAGCCCGCAGAACAGCAGGAAAAATACACCCAGATAGGGGTGCCCGTTACCGCTGAGACACAGGAAGATTCCCACTCCTGCTGAGATCAGCGAAAAATATGTCAAAATCACTGTATAATCATAATATCCTAACACGACTTTCCTCTCCTTCGTAAAATGAGATAGCTGGCAAGTACCCATACGCCACAGAAAATAATACAAAAATAAAATGACAGCGAGCGGCTTAAAAGCTCCAGATTAGCCGCTGCCTGTTCTGACATGATCTGCCGAAAGCCGCAGAGCATCAGATAATCCGATACGCCCATGGCTCCGGGAATCGGTACTGCATTGGACCCTACCAGCGCAAAGCCCTGCATTGCCCAGATTTTATGTAAACTGCTCCACCCCTGGGTAGCCGCATAGACAAAGAGGGTCACCGATATGGAGGATACCCGCTGGAGGATATTCAGAAGAAGAAGCCTGCCAAACACATGCCTGTGGTTCCTCATGGCTCTGACACAGCCGCCGTATTCCGCCATAGCCCGCTCGATTCTGGCAACCCATTTGTCCCGCTTCCTGCACAGCCGGAGCCTGCTTAAGAAATTGATTACTCCAAGGCAGAGCTTCCTCAGCAGGCACTCATTGCGTATCAGCATGGTAAAAAAGACTGCCAAAAGAGCCTGGGTTGCCATCCCGATCAGGATCAGGAGCTTTGGAAATACACCATAGGAAAAAAACAATCCCGGAGACAAGGCAAAGGACAACAGCCCCACCACAAGCAGCGCCAGGGTATACATCATAAGGTTTGCCAGCAAGGCCGCTGTTACAGCCGTTCCGGAGAGACCATTCTGCAGCATAAAATATGCACAGGCCGGCTGCCCTCCTGTGGCTGACGGCGTAATGGCGGAAAAATAAATATCTGCGGAGGAGTAAGTAATCCCCCGGCCAAAGGGCACCTTATGCCCAAAGGGCTGGCAGGCGCACCGAAGGGTCAGGGCCTCAATGGCCACAAAGCCAAAGGCACAGAGGGCTGCCAGAAGAAGGGGCAGCAGATCCGCCCTCCGGATATAGGCCAGAAATTCGGGAAAGGAAAAGGAGCGGTTCTGTGAGGTCACTGCCCAGATGGTAGCCGCAGCAATAATCAAAAACAGAATTGACCACAGAACCCGGGATAACGCCGAGTTTTTCTTATCCTGCTGCATGTTCCCTGTCCTCCCTTCTGATTCCTTTCTCCGCTTCATACATCTTCCCCTGTAACTCCCCGGGGACCTTCCACTCTGCGTTTTCCCGGACGAAAGCCATGGTTCATCAGATCCAGCAGCCGCCACGCGCCGGACAGCCGCCCGATCAGCATTCCCATCTCAAAGACCAGCACGCCGCCGATCACATCCAGGATCATATGCTGCCGCAAAAACAGCGTTGACAAAAATACAAGAACAGCTGCCACAAGATAGATTCCCCGGGTAATGGGCCTGGCCCCCTGCTTCCTGCATACGCCCCGGAAGCAGGCCCAGCTCTCCAGACAATGGATGGACGGAAAATAATTATCCGCCGGATCTATGATATACAGCACCTGCAGCGCCCTGCTGAATACATCGCTTCCGGCAACCGCAGGCCGTGTGGCAGTAGTCGGAAGTATCAGAAAGATCAGCATGCAGATCAGCTTTGCAATCATATCGGCAGCCACCAGCTCAAGGCAGGCCCTCTTTCCGCTGCGGGCAATGGTACAGTAGCCTGCCACCCAGAGCAGATAGGCCCCCCAATAAATAACGATAAAAGCCGGAATCACCGGGATCCTGGCGTCAAGGGACGTCCCCAGCCGGTAATGCTTCATGGATGTGGTAACAATCCGCGTGGCAAAATAGGCAAAATTATTCAGAGCAAATGCCAGAAGCAGGGGCAGCCATGCATATTTGGGAAGTATTTGTTCGAATCTTTTCATCATAGCTTTCATTATAGCTTTCATATTCTTATCCTACTGCAAAAAGTCATAGTAAATCATACGAAAGTGATTCTATCACATATATCTGAAAATAACAAGCGACAACATAATTTCTAAAGGATTTCTAAAGCAATTTTTAAGCATTTCTATCAAATTCTGCATCCTGTGTCGAAAATATACCTTTTTTATCAGATTTTGCCCTATTTACACAATAAAGAAAATCTTAATACTTCTTTTACGCTTTCTCCATGGACAAGCACCTCTTCCGCATCTATAATATTCATAAACGAACTACACTGCAGCAATATGCCCTCTGCCTGCGTCATAAGCCACGCTGCAGGCAGCCGTCTGGGTCATTGCCAACAGGAATCAAAATGTAAAGGAATGATAAACAATGGCAACATCCGCGAAGAAAAAAAGAAAACGCCGCTACGGCCTGCTGAAGGCTGTCTCCTGTATCACCCTCCTGGCTGCCCTGGTGCTGATCATCCATGTTTTTACCGGCATGCTGGATCAGATCCTTCCAGGGCGCCAGTCCTCCTCCATAGCAGCCTCCCAGACCTCGGCGGGCGGCAGCGTCTCTGCGGCCAGAGGGGTCTTTGTCTCTCCCAGCGCCCTGACCTCCTCCCTGTCTGCAATTTCTTTTTCGGGAAGTATTCCCGGGCAGTCCGGCAGCAGCGGAGCGACACCAGACAGCGGCACAGGAACCCAGCCGGCCACAGAGGGCGACGCATCCGGGCCGCTGCCAATCAGCACCTCCCACACCATGACCAATACGCCCATTGACCTTGCTTCCCTGGATACCTCCCCGGAGGGCTGGGGGCCCGGCACAGACTGCGACCAGCAGAACCGGCCCCGCTCCGCCTTGTCCTACCAGGAAAAATACGGCAAATACAATGCCAATTTCATTGTCCCGGACAGCAATAAAATCTACCTGACCTTTGACGAGGGCTATGAAAACGGCCGAACCTCCGATATTCTGGATGTCCTGAAGGAAAAAAATGTCCAGACCGTATTTTTTGTGACCTCCCCCTATGTCAAGCAGAATCCGGATCTGATCCAGCGCATGATCGACGAGGGGCACACTGTGGGCGCCCACAGCGTCACCCATCCTGCTGACGGACTGCCTTCCCAGACCGTGGAACAGCAGCAGCGGGAGATCACGGAGCTCCACGCATATGTGAAGGAGAATTTCAACTACGAAATGCATCTGTTCCGCTTTCCGGCCGGGATCTTCAGCGAGCAGTCCCTGGCCATTGTCAACAACTGCAATTACAAAAGCGTATTCTGGAGCTTTGCATACCTGGACTATGACACCGAGAATCAGCCGGAGCCGGCCCAGGCATTGGAGAAGTTGAAAAGCCGCCTTCATCCGGGAGCCATCTACCTGCTCCATGCAGTCTCCTCCACCAACGCTTCGATTCTCGGAGAATTCATTGATTCCATCCAGGAAGAGGGGTATGAAATCGGAATGTTCGACTGACCGCTATACCCACTCCCGGATATAGAGCCAAAGCCTTCCAAACAGCTCCCGGACCAGCCCTGCGGCATCCATCCTTTGCTGCGCCTCCCCCTCCGGGATGGGGCGCAGCCCTCCGCTCCCCTTTTGGCAGTACAGCTCAAAGCAGCCGTTATTTTCCAAAAGGATCTGATCCTCAAGCTGTACCCGCAGACAGAAATCCTTCCGGCAGACGGCTCCCATGAGCTCCATCATTCGGGAGAGATTCAAAAGCCGCACCATAAAAGGCATCCTGGCATTCCTCACTTGGGTCATCCCCTCCCGGGCCAGATATTCTCTGACTGCCCGTTCTGCGCTTCTCTCCTGCCCCGGCCTGGCCAGCATCTGCTGCAGCTCTCCCTTCTCCGCTTCCCTGCCGTAGGCAGCAATTCCTGCCGGCTCTCCCGCTGCATCTGTCACCACAAGAACAGCCCCGTCCTGGGCCTTCAGCTCCTGCCAAAGCCGCTTCATATATTCCGGGCTCCGCAGGGGAAACACGTCATACATGCCGGAAAGCCACTCATTGGACCGTTCCGCCAGCTCCTGCATATCCGCCTCTGCTGCCGGCCGCACCAGGTACCCATGCCCGCCGGATACAGATTCCTCCTGCACCGCCGCCAGGCATGCGCAATCCTGCTCCCATGCCGAACCTGTTTCCTCTGATCCCGACGCTGGGCATGCGCAGGCCTGCCCCGATACTGAGCCAGTTTCCTCTGATTCAACCTCTGGACATGCGCCAGCCTGCTCCGGTACGAAGGCAAATCCGCTGGAGGCGTAGACCCGGGGATTTGCCGGAATCAGGAAGGTGAAGGGCTGGCCCTGGGCCGCCATGTCCTGTAATGCTTTTTCCATCACCCGGAACATTCTTCCCTGCTTTCGGGCCTTTGGGGCAGTGGCCACTGCCACGATATAATTCAACTGCTGTTCCGCTCTCCCGAACCGAAACAGAAACGGGTTCAAGTGCAGCATCACCTGAATCCCAGCTCCGGCTTCCGCTCCGGCGCTCCCCGGACCCTCCATCACAAGAATCCGGTTATCCCTGGTTTTCTCTCTATAATAATAGTCCACAAACGAATCGGAATCCTCGGGGAAGCATTCCTCATAGAGGGGCCTTGTAAGCCCTCGCTCCGCCTCTGCCAGATATCTGATCTGCTCCATTATTCCAATTCCTGCCGGGATTGCCTGCGGCAGCCGCCGCAGCTGCCGCAGTCCCGCTCACTGTCCGCCACTGCCAGGCTTCCCTCATAGAGGCTGCTTAAGGAGCAGACTGCCTGGGCTGCGATCCCCTGCCCACTGCCGGTAAAGCCCAGTCCCTCCTCTGTAGTAGCCTTCACATTGACCTGGTTGTCCGAAATTCCAAGGACAGCAGCCATCTGCTCCTCCATCTGCTGAATATAGGGGCGCAGCTTGGGCCGCTGGGCCACAACCGTGGCGTCAATGTTCTCAATCACATAGCCCTCCTTATGCAGAAGCTCTCCCACATGGGCCAGGAGCTTCAGGCTGGAAATCCCCCGGTATGCTTCATCGGTATCCGGAAAATGCTTTCCGATATCTCCCAGAGCCGCTGCCCCAAGCAGGGCGTCCATCACTGCATGAACCAGCACATCTGCGTCGGAATGGCCCAAAAGCCCCACTTCACATGGAATCTCCACGCCTCCCAAAATCAGCTTCCGCTCCTCCACCAGCCGATGTACATCATATCCGAATCCAACCCGCATCCTGCTAACCTCCTGCTGTTTATTTTCTATTTTCCCTCATAGGTGATGATACTATCCACAGAATATCCTTTTAATTTCTCCCTGCCCGACAATCCTGCCAGCTCCATGACAAAGCAAATCTTCACCACCTGGCCTCCCAGCTGTTCCACCATGCCTGTAATGGCCTGGATGGTTCCTCCGGTGGCAATCAGGTCATCCACAATCACCACCTTTTGCCCCGGCCGGATGGAATCCCGGTGCATCTCCAGAACTGCGCTGCCATACTCCAGCTCATATTCTGCCGAAATCGTCTCGCAGGGCAGCTTTCCCTTTTTGCGCACCGGCACAAAGCCCTTGTGCTCCGCATAGGCCACCGGCACGCCAAAAATAAATCCCCTGGACTCCGGCCCCACGATCACATCGTATTCCACATCCTTTAGCATTTCCCGGATATTGTCAATGGCCATGGCCAGTCCGTCCGCATCCTGCAATATGCTGGTCACATCCCGAAAAATAATTCCCGGCTCCGGAAAATCCACAATACTTCTCACGTAACGATCCAATTCATGCATCTTTGGTCTCCTCCTTCGTAAATTCTCTAGCTTTGGGAGGCTGCCTCCAGGGCCTGGGCCACGTCTGCAAGCAAATCCTCCTTATCCTCAATCCCGCAGCTTAGGCGGACCAGCTCAGCCGGAACTCCTGCCTCCAACAGCTGCCGGTCATTCATCTGGCGATGGGTGGTGATGGCAGGACTCAGGCAGCAGGTTCGGGCATCTGCCACATGAGTGGCAATCGAGGCCATTTTCAGGCTCTTCATAAAGACGCCGGCCGCTTTCCTTCCTCCCTTCAATCCAAAGGACACCACGCCGCAGCTGCCCTTTGGCAGGTATTTCTTTGCCAGCTCGTAATATTTATTCCCGGGAAGGCTGCAGTAATTCACATAAGCCACTGCCGGATGACCGGACAGGAATTCTGCCACTGCAAGGCCATTCTCACAATGGCGCTGCATCCGCACATGAAGGCTCTCCAGCCCCAGATTCAACAGAAAAGCGCTCTGGGGACTCTGGACAGAGCCCAGATCACGCATCAGCTGGGCCGTGCATTTGGTAATAAAGGCCCCGCCCTTTCCAAACCGCTCCGCATACGTCACACCATGATAGCTCTCATCCGGCGTACACAGGCCCGGATACTTATCTGCATAAGCCATCCAGTCGAAATTGCCGCTGTCCACAATCGCGCCCCCCACAGCCGCGCCATGGCCGTCCATGTATTTGGTGGTGGAATGGGTCACAATGTCTGCTCCCCATTCAAAAGGCCTGCAGTTGACGGGCGTGGCGAAGGTATTGTCCACAATCAGCGGAACCCCATGGGCATGGGCGCATTTTGCAAATTTCTCAATATCCAGCACCGTCAGGGCCGGGTTGGCAATGGTCTCCCCGAATACCAGCCTGGTATTTTCCCGGAACGCTGCGTTCAGCTCCTCCTCCGTGGCATCGGGGCTTACAAAGGTCACGTCTATGCCCATTTTCTTCATGGTGACGGAAATCAGATTGTAGGTTCCGCCGTAAATGCTGCTGGAGGCCACAATGTGCTCCCCACAGCCGCAGATGTTGAACATTGCATAAAAATTGGCTGCCTGCCCGCTTCCGGTCAGCATGGCCGCCGTCCCGCCCTCCAGCTGCGCGATCTTGGCAGCCACCAGGTCATTGGTGGGATTCTGCAGGCGGCTGTAAAAATATCCCTCTGCCTCCAAATCAAACAAAGCCCCCATATCCTCGCAGGTGTCGTATTTGAATGTGGTGCTCTGCACAATCGGAATCTGTCTCGGTTCTCCGTTTCCCGGGGTATACCCCCCCTGTACACATATACTGTTGGTTTTCATCTGATATCCTCCTGGTCTCTTTGGCAGCTGTTCCTTTTGAGCTGCTCCTTCTATAACAACAGCTTCTGACAAAGCTGTTCGCTACGCTACATTATAGCATAGGGCAGGTAAAATCCGCAACCTGAAGTATACTTGAATAATTGCTTTCCAAAAGCGCTCCAGCCCCCCTGGCAAACCGGCAAAAAAAATTTCAAAAAAGTTATTGACAATTGTTGTCGCATATAGTATACTTTACAAGTCGGTTGTGATACGGGATCTTAGCTCAGCTGGGAGAGCATCTGCCTTACAAGCAGAGGGTCATAGGTTCGAGCCCTATAGGTCCCACTTACCGATAATTCTATGGCGGAATAGCTCAGTTGGCGAGAGCACACGGTTCATACCCGTGGTGTCGTGGGTTCAAATCCCTCTTCCGCTACTTTTATAGGTCTCGGAAACCTTGATTTTACTAGGTTTTTGAGACTTTTGTTTTGTTTAAGGTAATCAAAAAGGTGATCAGAACAAATGTTTCGTTTCTAATAAGATATAGCCCTTTCTATCTGTTCCATTAATAGTAATTTTTTGTACAGTCTATGGAAGTATGTCCCATTTGCTTAATTACAAGACTTTCATCTACACCACTATTTATTAATTTTGTGGCATATGTTTTTCTTGCTTTATTGTATATTTAAAAATACCTATTCTATTTTTAATGAAACTCCTTCGTAAATTCCCACTGGTATATCTTTATCAAAGGAATATTCTTCCATACTATCTTTATCAAAATTATATATTGTCACAAGTTCTCTTTCCGGATCCACTACCCAGTATTCTCTGACTCCTGCTGTTCGATATTTAAACAGCTTCTTATAATAATCCATTTGTTTACTACTTTGCGAAACAATCTCAATCACCCAATCAGGTGCACCATTACACCCCTTATCTGTAATTTTATCTTTATCACAAATAACAGAAATATCTGGCTCGACATAATTTTTATCATTTTCATTCAAGAATACAGCAAATGGCGCTGGAAACACACTACATTCTCCAATATTATGTCTGATATAGTCTTTTATCTGATAAGATAAATCCATTACAAGTGCTTGATGCCTAGTATTAGGCGGTGCCATATAATAAATCTGCCCATCAATCAATTCTGCACGTTCTCCATCTGGCAAAGCATAAATATCATCTATCGTATAAATTTCCTCTTTTCTTAATGCATCCATCCCTACACCTCCGTTCTTGATTCTATATATAGGCAATATTTATAGGAATTACAACCACTTTTCCTTACTCGCCTCTGAAGGCTGTTCGTCCTCCCACCAGCCCCATCCATATGCAATGCGGATTGCCTTATCAATGCTGTATGCACCGCCCATTACAACCGTCTGCTTTCCGTTCAGCTCAAATATCTCTCCGTCCTTTGCAAACAGAATACTGGGATATTCTTCTTCAAAAGATTTACCCGTTGCAAGGTTGATTCTCTCAATCGGATAAACTGCTTCGCCCTGACCATAAAAAGGCGTGTGCCTTCTCCATGACGGGATTCTGCCGTTATCATTGGTGAAAGGTAATCGATGAACAGCAACATTTAACCCCATTCTATCAGAAAAATGCTTTTACATATGCTAATGTTTTCTGTAACAAATCTTCTGGCATCTTCTCCACAAACTGAATATTCCTACTTATTACATCCAAACACTTCATATGTTCCGTCAATATCACGCCTGTTGTCTTTGTTCTATGATCCAACGGAATATGCAACGGAAATTTGTTGCTCGTATTAGTAATTGGACACACCACAGCAAATTTTGTCCTCACAAAAAACTGTTCATTACTGATAACTACTCCAGGTCTTCTTCCCGCTTGCTCATGTCCTGATTGTGTGCTAAAATCCAAGAATACAATATCTCCTTGTTTCGGATTATACATTACCACACTTCCTTTCCAACAGGAGCGCCCCATTCAAATTCCTCTGCTGCATAATCTCCGTCGTAATCTTTGAATATATCTTCCAATGTAAGTTCATTTTTCTCTTTAACTTTTGTAATCACAATATTATCGTCAACCCTATTAAGTTCCACAAGATCATTCTCCATCATTCCCAATGCTTCAAGAAATGCTTTTGGTATTCTTATCCCCTGTGAATTCCCCCATTTTTGAATTGTAGCTTGCATAAAATCATCTCCTTCCATATACTTAGTATATACAATAGTATATACATCGTCAATGCCTTTATACGAATTTTGTAATACAAATAGGATACGCTTCAATATTATCTCCCTCTTGATCTCACCTCTCAAGATATACTTTTAAGGGCCTTATTTATTGTCCCCGTATTTACTAAATTGACTTTAATATAACTTTTATTATATAGTCTCTCGTTCTCCTATTGGTTGTACCTCACCTGGAACCACAATTTCAGAATCAGCCATTGCATAACTCTTGCATGTAATTTAAATACCTGCACAATATATTATTGTCCTGGTTTGCGATGGTATTCGCGCCACGTCTGATAGTAATTGAATATATCCAATTTTTCTTTGGCGGACAGACATAAAATCATGCGTTTACCGTGCTTAAGATTCTGCCGTGCAGGATTTACAGCCGAAAAAAAATGACAGGAAGAATATCCCAGAAGGATTCTCTTCCTGCCTCTTTTCTGAAACAAACTGCCATTCTGCCTTAGTCCAGCTTAATCCCTGCCAGAAGGGAACCAAGGCTGGTGGATGCCTTTTCCCTGGAAATATACTCTTCCACCTTCTCCGGCTTATCCACATCCGTCATGCTCTCCTCCAATGCCTTCATGGAAAGGCTCACCTTGCCATCATTGGTGTTGAGAATCTTCACCTTCACGGTCTGTCCTACAGACAGAACCTCAGAGGGCTTTGCAATCCGCTTCTGGCTGATCTGGGAAATGTGCACCAGGCCGCTGATCCCGCCGCCCAGATCCACAAAGGCGCCGTAAGGCATCAGGCTCTCCACCTTCCCCTCTGTCACACTGCCGGGAACCATCATCGAGATCCGATGGCTGCGTTCTGCCTCTGCCTTCTCCCGGAGCACCACCTTGGCTGACATCACCAGCTTCTTCTTGCTCTTGTCCACAGTGATCACACGCACCTGGGCTTCCTTGCCAAGCCAGCTGTCGTCCACCTCCACATAGGACAGGGCCAGCTGAGATGCCGGAATGAATCCGCGGATACCCTCCACATAGGCGACCACGCCGCTGGGCACCAGGCCTGCGATCTTCACATCCAGAACCGTCTCCGCCTCCAGATACTCCTGCACCTTCTCCCAGGCCAATACCTCGCTGGCCTCCTTCCGGGACAGGCGGATATTGCCGGCTCCGTCATCCGTGCTTACCACCTTGGCCTCCAGAACATCCCCGATCTTCACTTCTTCCAGGTGCTTGAAGCCCGGATCGTTGCTCAGATCCTCCGCCTTGATGATCCCCGGCGCATAGTATTTCAGATCCAGGGTCACTTCCGTCTCATTGACATCAATGACGGTTCCGGAAATGATGTCATCCACATTGATCCTGCGGAAGGATGCCTCCAGCTCCTCCTTGTAATCCTCCATGGTCTCTGCCGGTTCCGCATCCTGCGCTGCCTTTGCCGTTTCTGCCTCTGCTGCTTTTGTCTCTGCTGCCTTTACCTCTTCCACCTCTGCTGCTTCCTTTACTTCTTTGATTTCTGTACTATCCATGACACTTACCTCCTTGCAACCTCTCCCTTTCACTTTATCATAGGATAGCCCAGATTACAAGAGGCTTGTTTGATTCTCCGCCTCATTCTTCAGCTCAAGCAGCATTCCGCAAAAGGGAGCAAGGCTCCAGGTCCTGTCCGCCTTCTGCCACCGGGGCTTCTTCTCCAGGGTATTTCCCCCAAACCGCTGCCAGTCGCTGTACAGCAAAAGCTTTGCCCGTATACCCTCCGGCAGCTTCATCTCATAGCTCTGCTCTGTACCGGAGAAATTAAAAATCGCCGCCAGACGTTCTGTCCCGCCCCGGCGCAAAATTGCATATATACAGCGCTCCTCCTGATGGCAGTCCAGCCATTGGAATCCCTCCTGCCCGTAATCCTCCATAAACAGGGCCGGGTGCTTCAGGTACAGCCGGTTCAGCTCTGCCATGTAATGATAAAAGGAATCATGGTTGGGATAAACCAAAAGCTCCCAGTCCTGCTGGCGCTTTTCGTCCCACTCCCGCAGCTGGCCGATCTCATTGCCCATAAAGTTCAGCTTTTTTCCTGGATGAACCATCATATACAGGTACAGCGCCCTTCCCTGGGGGAATTTTTCCTCATATTGGCCGCTCATTTTCTGCAGGATCGTCGCCTTCCCGTGCACCACCTCGTCGTGGGAGAAGGGCAGCAGATATTTTTCATTATAGTAGTACATCATAGAAAAGGTCAGCCTGTGGTATTTTTCCTTCCGTTCCCAGGGCGGGCTCTGGAAATAGGACAGCGTATCATGCATCCACCCCAGATCCCACTTATAGTCAAAGCCCAGCCCTCCCTGGTCCGCGCTTTTCGTCACATTGGGATAATTGGTAGAATCCTCGGCAATCAGGATACAGCCCGGATTGCGCTCCTTGAGCCCCCGATTCATCACCCGGACGAAATCCACCGCATTGCCATTGACCCCCCGCCGCTCATCTCCCATCCAATAAATGATCCGGCTGATGGCATCCATCCGAAGCCCGTCAAAATGATACTCCTTCAGCCAGTAGTTGGCCGCCGACTGCAGGAAGGAGCGCACCTCCCCCCTGGAATGGATGAAATTATAGCTTCCCCACTCGCTGACCCCCACATCGCTGTGGGGATACTCATACAGCTCCGTCCCGTCGTATTTGACCAGGGCATAATCATCCACCGCAAAATGCACCGGCACATAATCCAGGAGCACGCCAATGCCGTTCCGGTGCATAATGTCCACAAATTCCATCAGCTCCGCAGCCGTGCCGTAGCGGCTGGTAGGCGCATAAAAGCCTGTATTTTGATAACCCCAGCTCTCATCGCAGGGATGCTCGCTCAGGGGCATCAGCTCCACATAATTATACCCGCTCTCCTTCAGATACGGCGCCAGAAGCTCTGCCAGCTCCCCGTAGGAATACCAATCCTCCTGCTCCTGTGAGGGCTTCCTCCAGGAACCGGCATGGAGCTCATAAATATTCATGGGGCCATTCATCCTCGTATCCCGGCTGCGGACCCAGGCCTCATCCTTGAATCTGTAGGCGCACAAGTCGCGCACAACGGAGCGGTGAGCCGGCCGAAGCTCCATGCCAAAGCCATAGGGGTCGCAGTGATCCTGATACTGGCCGTTCCTTCCGTAAATGCGGTATTCATAGCAATCTCCGGCCTTCACCTCCGGCACACAGGCCTCATAGAAATTCCCGTCTCCGATCCGGTTCATGGGAATCTCCCGCCCTTCCAGCCGCACACAGATGCCTGCGGCCGCCGGCGCAAAGGTACGAAATACCGCCCCGCCTTCCGTCAGATGCGCCCCCAGATATTCGTAGGCATCAAACACCCTTCCCGTGTAAAAACCATAAATGTCCATGGCTTCCTCCTTCCTGCCCTCAGCGCGTGTTTAAAAATTGCTTCCAAAAATTGCTTTCTGACACGCTTCAAAACATTATAATTGACGGTTGTCCATTATTTGGTTATACTATAGCAGGAAGCGGCAGAAACTTCAATTTACACTTTTTTCCTTTAGTAAAATAATAGACACATGTTCAAAAAAGACCAGCAGCTTTGGAGGAAAACACCATGGATTTAAGACAAAAAAAGACAAAACAAACTATTTTTAATGCTTTTTTACAGCTCCGTGCCCACAAGGAGATTGAGCGCATCACCATCAAGGAGCTATGCCAGCTGGCGCAGATCAGCAAGGCCACCTTCTACCTGCACTACAGGGATATTTACGACCTGTCGGAATCCCTGTGCCGCACTGCCATTGAAGAGCTCCTTGGACGGATTTCCAGGCCGGAAAATTTTTGGGAGAACACCTCCCTGTTCATCCAGGAGGTGTCCCTCTCCATCCATGGGCAGAAGCATATGTTTGATATTCTTTTTTCCGGCTCCCAGCGTTATCTCCTGCCCCAGACCCTGGAATCCTGTATCCGGGACTATGCCTTTGCCATGCGCCCGGAATTAGAAGCGGATGCCGGCTTCAACATTCTTCTGTCCTATCAGATCCAGGGCAGCTATTATACTTATATGGAAAACATCGAACGCTACGGCCTGGAATATGTACTGAAATGCTTAGGGGAGATTTCGGACAGCCTTAGCAAATATATTCCGGGATAGGATGCTCATGTGCCATAAAGTAACACACAAGAATTTGATAGAAAGCTGCCGGGAAACAATGGCTTTGAAATATGTTCAGGGATTCGCACTTTTTCAGATATTCCTATTGTGTATGTGACAAGCAGCAACACGGACATGGACGAACTGAACAGTATTATGCTGGGAGGCGACGCTTTTATACAAAGCCCTACAACAAAAGCGTTGCCTTGTATGGTGTGCGTTTCAGCACGCTTCAAACAAATAGTGCAATCGCAAATAACTTTATTCTGCAAACAGGCATGATTTATGGTGCGGTTGTACTGATGGTAATTTGCCTTACAGTGCTTTCCTTACAGCAGCTTTTAGACGCAGGGCAATATAAATACCGCTTCTCTGTACTCCGAAAATTAGGTGTAGAGGAGCATCCTATCAATAAACTTATTTTGAAGCTCCCCGTATTTGCCCTGCTGTATGAGCTGGTTTTTCAGCTCCACAAGGCTATATAAGGGTAATGTCCGCTCCCTGCTGTCTACATATAAGTGAGTGGTCTTTTCCCTCATATCGTCCACCGTCCTTTCTTGACTTCATTATACCGTTATTGGGAAGTTCGGTCAAAACTGTAACTTTGCATTTCTTGGTATTTTACCGTATCAAGGCTCATTCCCCAGTAGTAAATAAGTAGTAAATGGGGGTTGCAATCCTCAAGAAATGCGGGGGAATGCTTTGTTTTGCGGGGATAATTGCTCATTTACTTGATTTTTTTAGAATACTTTATTCGTATCAGACCGGCGTCTGTCAATGTCTTAATATCACGCTGCACCATTTTTTTGCCAATTGGAAGCCTTGATGCAATATCCTTATATTCCACCTGTTGGCTTCTGAAAAAATATCATATAGCAAAAGCTGACGGTCAGTTTGACTTAATTCTATCACTTCCATATATACCGCTTTCTTGGGTATCCGCCCAATCGTTTTTAACTTCTCGTCTTTTCAGATGTGTTTCAGAATCCACTGCCGTCTGTACTTTTGTTGGCCTGGATCTTTGTTCCATCCACAGACGAAAATCCCCATTCCACTTCAAGATTCACCTTATGTCTATGTTTTTTCATATTTAAAACGGGTATTAGAAATTTTATGATTTAATTAACTGTCCGGCGAACATATATCCTGGACAGCTCCTCCTCCCCGTCCCCCCGGGCCATGCATAGGAACTCCCAGCCGTACCGCTCATAGAAGGAGGTATGGTCTGTCAGAAGGTACAGCGTACCGATGCCCAGCTGTTCCATATCCCGGCAGACCGTATCCAGCAGTCTCCCGGCAATCCCCTGACAGCGGCAGTCCTCCTCCACATACACAGCGCAGACATTGGGAGCAAGATCCTTCCTGTCATGGAAATCATTTTCAATGACCCCAAGGCCGCCCAGGATCCGGTCCCCGGCCACCGCCAGATACCATTGGGGAACAGCCGCAAAAGCCTCCTCCTCTGCCCTTAAGACCTCCTTGGCTGCCGGGATCATCTCCGGCAGCCAGCTGTTGGCCAGGCACTCCTCCATGCTCTCCAGGTATGCCTCCCTGGGAATGTGCCATTTTTCATGGAACCAGGCAGCAGCGTCATTTTTCCAGGCTGCGTGGTCCCTTAATTTTATAATCTGATAATTCATTGTTTCTGTTCCTCCTCAATCGGATCATCCTGCAGGCTTCACTGCTGTTCCTCCACATTCGGATCATCCTGCAGGCTTCACTTCTGTTCCTCCTCTGGCTCCTCCGTCAGGTCCTCTATGCTTTGCACAAAGGCCGAGGAAAGCTGTCCGTCTGTCAGATACACGTTTTCGTCCCCGCTGGCCATCAGATAGTACTGGCCGGTGATGGCATTTTGCATCCCGATGGTAAATACCAGCTCCTCCTGGCCCAGCCTCACGGTAATCACATTGGAGGGCTCCGAAAAGCCGTACTCCCCGATGTCCTCCGGCTCCGTGATCTGCTGGTCTGCCGTCACATCAGACAAATTCCCCAGCATTGTGGTAATCATGGTCTGTACCAGAGGAATGCTCTTATCGCCGCTGTAATACCAGGTGTCCCCCTCCTTCTCAAAGGAGAGCTCCTGCCCCTCCGTCCGGTAAGAGAAGCCTGTAATCTGCTCTGTGTCCAGGGAGGCCACCGTGATGGTCTCCGCCTCCTTTTTTGCTTCCTCCTGCTCCTTCTGGCGGCTCCCCCAGGCCCGAAGGCTGAAAAATGCCACTCCCAGGGCCACCACAAAAACCAGCAGGCCGATCCATTGCTTTTTCTGCCGTTCCATTACCATCTCCTCCTTCTGGCCCAGATGACAATCCCCAGCGCCAGCAGCACGAGGGGCGTCAAAATGGCAAAGCCAAGCCCCAGAAGCAGCACGCCGGCCTGATGGATGGTCAGCATCTCATAATCATAGCTTTTTACCGGAACCACGCTGGCGCTGTCCGTACCTGTAAACTGGGACAACACACCGGCAAAAAGGGAGGCATTGCTGCCATAGACCATCTGGCTGACCTCATCGGTGAAAATACTGTCGCTCCCAAAAATATACAGCTCCGCATTTTCGGCTCCCTCAACCGGCGCCGATACATGAAGCCCCATCACAAAGGGCCCCTCTGCATCGCCCTCCTCCTTGTCATAGGTAGTCATCTGCTGCGGATCCGCCTTGGCATAGGCATTGTCGCTGGTGGACAGCAGCTCCTTGTAGGTAATGCTGCTCTCTGTATCCTGGCTGTCTCCCTCTGCATCCTCCTCTGCCGCATCCTCCTGGGATTCCCCGGTTTCTTCCTCTGCCGCATCCTCCTGGTTCTTTGCAGGGTAGGACAGACCTCTGGCATAGGGCATGAAAATATAATCGCCGGACACCTGGGCTGTGGCTGCATCATAGGAAGCCTTTGCCAAAATGTGGTAGGGCATCTGGTAGAAGCTGCTCCGGTCTCCCTCCATCAGGACGCCGTCTTCCACCTGTACCTGATAGGCCGCCAGGATGCTCTCATAATTGGGCATATCCGTGCCGGTATAGCCAACGCTCAGCACTGCCTTCCCGCCTTTGTTCAGATAATCCAGCACCTTGGCCGCATCGTCTGTTGACAGATCCTTGGCCGGCGCATTGATCACAAGGGCCGCAGCATCCTCCGGAATGGCATCCACCTCCAGCAGGTTCAGGCTCTCCAGTGTCACATTCAGCTTCCCCACCGCATCGGTAAAGGTGCTGCCAAGAGGCTGCTCCTCATGGCCGGTGATCTGGTAGACCACTGGCATCTCCTCACTGGTCACATAGGCGATGGCACTGCTGATCTGCCCCTCGGCATCATAGCCGGTAACGCTCTGGCTGTAGGTGGTATAATCCATGGCGATCTCATACAGATCATTGTAGGAGATTACCTTGGACCGCTTCCCGCTCTCCACAATCAGGCTTCCCTCCGAAATACTGCTGTCCGTATAATTGGTATAAAAGGAAGGATACACTGCCGGGTCCTTGTATACCACAGAAATATGCTCAGAGCCGGACTGATAGCGCTCCAGGGTCTTTTTCACCATCTCGTCCCCGCTCTTTTCATTGGACAGCACATAGATGGTAATATCCTCCTTCAGGCCCTTCAGCATGGTTCTGGTGTCCTCGGTAATGGAATACAGCTTCTGGGAGGTCACGTCCATATGCTTCACCGCATCCGGCAGCTGCGTGCCCACCAGGTTCACTGCCACAACTGCCGCCAGGGCCAGGGCCACAAAGCTGGTGGAAAATACCCCAAGCTTCAGCTTTTTGCTGCTGATGCTCCAGCGGCGCTTCTGGATGGACTGGGCGCTCAGAAACAGGAACAGCAGGGTCAGGGACAGGTAGTAGATCACTGCCTGAATATCCAGGATTCCATTGAAAAAGTTGTTCATGCCGCCGGAAAGATCATAGCAGCTTAAGATTGTTGTCAGCAGGTTTCCCTCGGTGGAAATCAGGCCGCAGATGCCATTCATCATATAGCCCAGGAACAGCAGGCCAAAGGTCAGCACCGCGGAGATCACCTGGCTCTCTGTCAGGGAGGACACAAAGGTTCCGATGGCAATGCAGGCCAGGCCAAAGAGCCAGTACCCCAGCAGCGACACGTAGGATTCCCCCAGAGCCACCTTCCCAAAGGGCTGCAGACACAGGGGCGTAATTGCCATAATGGCTGCAGCGATTGTGAATACGGCTGCCATGGCCAGGTATTTTCCAAATACGATCCTGCCCACAGATACCGGCGCTGTCAGAAGCAGCTGGTCTGTCTTATTCTTCCGCTCCTCCGCCAGGATCCGCATGGTGAGGATGGGCACGGTAATCATCTGGATAAACACAATGCTTGACAACGTATTGGCCAGGTATGGGTAGCCGTACCGGAGATTATATACATAAAAATACAGTCCGAAAAGCCCCAGGGTTATGGCCAGAAACAGCCATCCGGTCACGCTCTGGAACAGCGCCTTCCACTCTCTCTTAAAAATCGCTTTCATTGCTGCTCACCTCCTGTCAGATTCAGGAACACATCCTCCAGAGTATGCTCCTCCAGCTGCATCCGGTAAATGGGGATCTCTGCCTTGGCACAGGCATAAAAAATCTTCTCCCGAAGCTCCTCTGTCCCCGAAAGCTCCAGCTTCACCTGCCACAAGCCCTCCTGGCTCCCTGCCGTAAGCAGGGCTTCTGCCGGCCGGGGCTCCTTCTCCTCCTGAATCTCAGCTACAAGAGCCTCCACCGCTTCCCTTTGTCCCTTTAGCTCCAGGGTCAGCTGGGGCGCGCCGGCCAGACTGTGGGTCAGCTGCTCCGTGGAATCGCTGGCCACCAGCCTTCCCTTTGACAGGATGAAAATATGGTCGCAGACTGCGCTGACCTCCGGCAGGATATGGGAGCTTAAGATCACGGTATGGCTCTTCCCCAGTTCCCGGATCAGCTCCCGCATCTCAATGATCTGCTTGGGATCCAGCCCCACCGTAGGCTCATCTAAGATCACCACCTGGGGCTTTCCCAGGATGGCCTGGGCCAGGCCTACCCGCTGGCGGTAGCCCTTGGAAAGGTTGCGGATCAGCCGCCGGGACATTTCGGCCACGCCGGTCAGCTCCATCACCTCCTCAATCTGATCCCTTCGCTGATCCTTCTTGATCTCCTTGAGCTCTGCCACAAACTGCAGGTACTCCAGCACGGTCATTTCCTGATACAATGGCGGCAGCTCCGGCAGGTAGCCCACGCACCGGCGGGCCTCCTGGGGATGCTCAAAAATGTCAAAGCCGTTGATTTTCACCTCCCCGTCTGTGGCTCCCAGGTATCCGGTAATGATATTCATGGTAGTGGACTTCCCCGCCCCGTTGGGACCTAGGAAGCCATAGATTCGCCCAGGCTCCATGGTGAGGCTTAAGTCGTCCACCGCCATATGGGCGCCGTATTTTTTGGTCAAATGGCTGATTTCAATCACAAAAAATTCCTCCCTTATTTTATTCATGTCTCTCCTATTCTAAGGAAAAAATGTGATAAAATATGGAAGGAATTGTGAGGATTGTGTGACCGGTGTTTTGTGAGTAAGAACTGAACCACTACCGGCTAAAGCCGGTAGGTTCAACATGCTGCTAAAGCAGCCTGAAGTTGTGCATGCCACACGTTATCGATATCCCGCTACATTTCTCCCATTGTCGGAAGCTCTCCAATCCAGTCCCCGTCAATATCTCTGGCCATTCGCTCAACCTTCGATGGGTTGTTTTCCCTGATTGCAAATGTTCTGGTATCTCAAGACCATCAAAGCTTTCCTGATGCTCATCGTAATAGTTTGCCAGACTTTCGGTAATGATCTGCTCATCGCCATTCTGCTCCAACAGATCAACAATGGTCTGATTCACCGTCGTGCATCGCAGCCCGTTCCGTTCCTCATACTCAAGCGCTTCCAGAGAAGGCACCAGAATCTGTTCCGTTCCTCCAATATCCTGCTTTTTATTCACAAATATCTGTGCCGCAGTTCTATAACCGCCATTCGTAAGCCCCAGAAAATCTGCCGCCGTATCAAAGGCCAGCACACATTCTACATTTGCTAATAACTGCCTTAGCCGGTCATTATATGTGATAACAGCCATTCATGCCACCAACTTTCACTCTATTTTTATCTGATATAAATGCAATATCATATTCTCCAATCCCACATCCCAGCAATTGCATAATCGTTAATTCGTCCTGCGCATCTAAAACAGCATTATGCGTTTCACAATACCCATTGTTTTTACTAAGCATTCTTAATATGTTTTCAACGCCATACCCCCGTTTCAATTTTCCGGTTTTACAGCATTCCGCAGAATCCGGTATTGACCTATTATACTGACGATATGCAGCCAAACGCATAATATCATACCATTCATAGTCTGAATACTCCGGCAAATGGTTTTTATCGAAACACGCATTGTAAGCAAAAAGCTTCTGTACATCATAAGTCCTTAACCAATCTTTGATCTCTTTTAAAGCCTTTCTCCTGCTTGTTATACAAGCCCGCTGTTCATCATGCCACAATTCACTTGCATACATTCCACCTACTCTATATTCTGGATCAATTATGTAATATTTTGAATCAATTTCTTTCTTATTCTCTGAGTCAGCAACCACTACGCCGATGGACATTACCTCATCATTCCAGTTTGTTTCAGTATCAATTACTGCAAATTTTACCGTTGTATTTATTACTGTCCTCTTCCAAAATAAATGATTCATGGAATTCAATGGTTTTATGGCCGATTCACAATAATTTTCAATCACTCCTTTGGTAACAGCTCTCGCTACCGCATCCAAAAAAGCCTCCCTCTCTGGTATTTCTATTTCATAAGATGTATTGTCCCTTGTATTCCATAAAATTCCTTTTTCTAAATTCAGTGCCACAATATAACACGCACATTGCAGGAAATGTTCATGGGTTAATTCCGATACAAATTTTAATTCATAGACAATATCATCTTTCACTACATCGGCAAATCCCTTTGCTGAAAACTTCACTTCTCTGCTTTCCTGATCTGAAAAATCAATCTGGCACTCAACCTGTGCCTTCTCTTCCTTATCCAACCGTGTCTTCAGCCTGGCTTTTATCAGGTCGCTCTGTATCTCATCGACCAAAGGTGTGATTACCTGTGTCCTGTATCTCTTCTGCTTTGTCTCAAGTGATACCAAAAACAATATTTTTTGATCCAAAGAGCTTTCTTGTACCTCTTTCGTATACAAATGTCCTAATTCCGGATTTAAGAGTATTCTCAGTTTTATAGCCGCATCAATTTGATAGTTGTCAAAATAAGCTGCCTCTTGATAAATCCCAATACAAGGTGATAAATCTATTAAGCCATCTGCACTTTTTATATCTATTATTGTATGATCTGTTTGTGCAAGCTCGTGTATTCTTAATCTTGAAAAACATCTTTCCACATCCTCTTTATATTTGAAATCAAACATTTCGCTTATATCCAGGTCCTCAAATTTCTGGTTAGTCATTACAGAGGTTGAAAGTGTTTTTTCAGACAGCACTTCTTCATCTGGTTTTACAAAAATTATGCGGTTTTTTCCCCTGCTGGCTGCGACACAAAAAATATTTCTCAGAATAAGATACGACTGCTGTGGTTTTGATATCCGCACACTCCAATAGCTTTCCGTAAAATCAAAAATAACACAAATTTTTCTTTCCAAACCTTTACTGCTGTCATAGGTTGTAAATATTGCAGAATCCTCTCTTGGTTCCGTCTTCCCCAGCGAATCATTGTCTGATATTGTTGCATATACAGTATTCTTATTAAACCTATCCGGATATTGTTCTTCCAAAATGTTTAATGTATCAGACATTGACCCTGTCCTTGCCCCTAAGCACAAAATATCTGCCGGAACCTGCCCAGCTAAAAAAGGTACAATATCTTCTCTCCTCATTTCTTCAACTTTACAATCATTATTTACACCTTTTATTTCTTTTTTCCATACTCTTCCAAGCATTGCCGCCAAGCCGCCAGATAATCGGAAACATTGCGTAAACTGTAATTTTAGATAGTCTTCTAAAAACTCTTTCATAAATGATTCAACATTTAGTGTCGTTTTATCATAGATTTTCTGTTCCATATCACCAACCGCAATCATCTGTATATTCGGATTACGATCTTTCACTAACTGTAATAACTCGGCCAGCTCCTGCTCAATATCTTGATACTCATCAATAATTAAAATATCATATCGTCCGATAGGAGGTTTTTTCTGATTAAATGTCTGTATAAGATCCGAAACTCCCACTGATACGCCATTTCTCTTTAAAAACGTATAAGCAAATCCATGATAATTTGTCACTGTAACATTTTTCTTTCTTATCTTAGACTTTGCATCCAATTTCAGCAACCTATTATACGTCAAATACAATACTTTTCTCTTATCCGGCAACTCATTACACAAGCTTTGAATAGCTGTAGTCTTACCACTGCCAATACAGGCATCTACAAGAATATTTTTTCCCTGCAATGCTCTTTCTATAAATAGCTGTTGTTCCTCTGATAGCTGAAGATTTAAAGGGGTACTCATATTAACCGCTCCTCTTTCTCGTCGTTTTTATGCTGCCTTCTGTTTCACTTTTTGCCAGGATTTCCTCTGCCTCACATAACTTTTATCATACACTACAGGCCCATCAGATGCTTTCTTTCAAAAAAGAAAACTGCCTGGGCTGTTAGGCTCAGGCATTACTTTCCTCGTTTTGTAATACAATTCATGCTCATTGAACATATTTATTTTCATTACCTATAACCTACCATGCATCCCCGACATTGTCAACAGCTATTCTGAAAAATTTTAATTGGCCTTTCACTTATAAAATAACATTTTCCTACCCCGGCAGACTATCCCGCAAACACAACGCCCCCCACCCCAGCCTGGGATTCGGATACACATTCTCACTCTCCAGATGCCTAGCCCCCCGCAGCAGATATGCCTTCACCTTCTCCCCATATGGTGCTGTCTGGTAAGGACTAACAATTTTTTATATTTTTTTATATTTCTTTATTTTTTTTTATAAACTATATCAATTCGAGATTCCCCATATACATATATGCAGTCAATCCACTGTTCCACTACATCTTTGGTAAGGCTCTTGAACTTTCCACCATATTCTGCTCCTTCCTGATCTGCCCCGCCCTCTTCCTCACATCGTTCTCCTTCTTCCTGCATCTTTTGAAGCTGCTCACTTAATCTGCTTTCTTCCTTTCTCAATATTTCCATTCTATTCAAATAAGCTCCCCGCTCCATCCGTTCCAGTTTGTACTGCTCATACAGATACCGCTTTTCCCTTTTTAATAAATCCTGTTTATGTCCCAATGCCATACACATTTTTTTCAGCTCTTTTCCCGTGGGAGACTCTGACTGCCTTTCATCCGCCACTGAAAAAAAAGCATCCGGTTCCTGACCTGTTCTCTCCGGAATACCTTGCTCCAGTTCTTGATTGATACGTTCCAAAATAGCCGCCTCCAGTTCCGGCTCGCTTAACCGTTCACTGATACACCTGCTTTTTTCCGCTTTCCTGCCAAACAGCACCATCTCATCTTCAGAAGAAACCGTTTCATATGCCGCCTTCTTGCAGGTAAAGCATGGTGTTTTTGTACATTTAATTCGTATCAGACTTCTTTTACAATTCCCACACCGCAGCTTTCCCTGCAATACACTCTCCTCTTTCCGGTTATGTTTTTTTCCTTTCTGGCATCCGTTGTTCTTTATCACTTTTGATGCCAACCAAAACTCCTGCTCTGTAACGATAGCCTCATGCATATTGGGGACACATATATGTTCCGCATCTGATACTTGCCGGAAATGACTGCCTCCAACCTCAGTAACTTTCGTTCTCCCATTTACAACAATTCCAATATAAACTCTATTCTGAAGAATTTTCCGAACCCGCCCACAATTCCAATACCCTTCTTCATCTATAATATGGTACTGCTGTTTCTCCCGGTTCTTATACCGCCCTGGTGTCGGTATTTTCTCTTTGTTCAGTATTTTTGCAATTTCACCGGTTCCATACCCCTCACAAGCTAACCTAAAAATCTCTCTGACATACTGCGCCGCCACTTCATCCACTGCCAGAGTCTTCTTACTGTCAGAGAACTGATAGCCGAATGGCGCTCTGGGGCCGATAAAATCCCCTCTTTTTCTCCTTATTAACAACGATGAACGCATTTTTTCAGACAAATCCTTGCTATACATATCATAGAGAAGACTCTTGAACGCAATCTCAATCCCTCCGGTAGTTCCTATGTGATCATCACTGTCATATCCATCGTTGATTGCAATAAACCTGACTCCCATAAAAGGAAAAATCTGCTCTAAGTAATCTCCCACTTCTAAATAATTTCTTCCAAGTCTGGAAATGTCTTTTACAATGATACAGCATATCTTCCCTTCCCTGACCAATGACAGCATCTTTTTCACTGCTGGCCGGTCAAAGTTTGTCCCACTGTATCCATCATCCACAAACTCCAATGGCTGTATGGAGGGATAAAGCTGTCTATCACGGATATACCGTGTAATCAATTCCCTTTGATGGCTAATGCTGTCACTCTCTGTTTTCATATCGTTCGATATTATATCCCCATCCTCCACGGAAAGCCTAAGATATTCAGCCAGAATTTTTTCTGCCACTATCCTCACCCCCTTTCCGCCAACTGACTCATTAAATACTCATACTCGTTCCGAAAACGAAACCTGATATGGATTCTTTTGTCCTCATATATCTCCACCTTTTCCAACAAACTTACCGCCATATCCCTTGTAAGCTCTTTTGCATCCCTGACATTCAGAAAGGCTTTCAGCCAACGATTTTCCCCTCTCATACACTGCTTAAAATGATCCAGTTCCGTCTGTTTATTGTTCAATTCTGTTTCAAACGCAGAAATCTTTCTTGTATATCTTTCTTTTGCAGTTAAATATTCGTCTTTTGTCAAGATCCCCTGTTTCAAATCTTCGTAAATACTAGTTTTCAAATATATATATCTTTGCAGTTCGTCCCTTGCCCGCTCCGTTTCCTTCTTTTTCATCCTGTAAACTGCAGACTGGCTATTCGATCTTTTCATCTGTTCCAGCAAGCTGTCAGCTTCAACGGCTAAAGCTATCTGCCATTTTATCTGCTTTAACACCATATCAAAAATTTTATAATCCACAATAGAGGATGTATTGCACTTTGTCTGGGAATGCCCATAGGAAGAGCCGCAGAAAAAATGGTACCGTGCCTTTCCATTCCTTACATCTTTATTCCTCCACATGGCATGATGACAGATTCCGCAGACCAGAATCCCTTCCAGCACATTCCTGTACCCCGGCCCTCCTTGCCTGTCCTTCCATGCTTTTCGGTTCTTTTCCCGGATTTCCTGTACTTTTTGGAATACCTCCCTGTCAATGATTGCCGGATGGGCATTTTCTATGACTTCCCATGCAGCTTCTTCCTTTTTGCCCTGCCTTTCCCTGGAATAAATGGAACGGTTATATTTTCCCTGCACCAAGTCCCCAACATACGCCCTGTTATATAAAATCCGGCTGACTGCTTCCTGTTGCCATAGAATATGGCTGCAATTCTTATACTTCTTAACTCCCTGTTCCCCCGCATATCTGCTGGGAGACGGAATACCCTCCTGGTTCAGAATGCCAGCAATTTTATAGGCGCTTGTTCCTTCGAGCTTCATTTTAAAAATCCGCTTTACAACATCAGCGGCAAATTCATCCACCACATAATGGTTTTTTTCCAAAATATACCCATACGGAGCCTTTCCGCCTATAAACTGCCCCTGTTCCTTTTTCACCCGAAATGCTGACATAATTTTATTTGATATATCTTTTGAATAATAATCGTTTGCCAGGTTTTTAAATTCCGTAATTAATTCTTTTGAAGAAAAAAATTCGCCTGCGCTGTCAAACTGATCATTGACAGCAATAAAACGGATACCTAAGAATGGAAATACCTTCTCCAGATAATCCCCTGCTTCCAGATAGTTCCTCGCGAACCGTGAAAGGTCCTTCACAATAATGCAATTTATCCTGCCGCATTTTGCATCCTCCATCATCCGTTTCCATCCCGGCCTCTCAAAATCGGTCCCTGTCTGGCCGTTATCCATATAAGTTTCAACAGTTTTCACTTTTTCAAACTGTTTTACAAATTCCAATAGCAATTCAAGCTGGTTATCTATCCCATCTGTACTTTTGCCGCCATTATCTTCATTGGACAAACGGACATACAGTCCTGCCTCCACGGCAGGCAATTTAAGCTGTCCTGCAGCTTTTCCTTCTTCCTGCCGAATGGCATCAAGGTATCCCCGCAGGGGGCTTCCCGGCTTTCTGCTCGTCCTTGCCATATGTACCCTCCTTTTCCCCATGATTGGCTGGCAGGCTGGCTGTATGCCCTAAGAAAGTTTCCTCATGCAATTCTTCCAGCAAGTTTAAAGACGCCTGAAATTCATCCGCATATTTGAAATGTAGTTCTATCCTCGGATAACGCTCTCCTTCCTTTTTTTCATAAACCAATATCTGCCCAATCAGAGAAACGACAACTTCCCTCGACAGACATTCCAAATAGCCATATTTCTTAAATTCATTTATCCAGCCGCATGTATTTTCGTTTCCATCAACATAAAATGCCATCTCCACTTCCATTGCCTCAAGTACCTGTTCTGCGGCCTGAGTACGTTTTTCATAAATGTCTTTTAGCTCCAGATATTCCGCCTTCGTAATCAGTCCCTCTTTGTAATCTTCATATAAATCCAAGCGCAAGTGATTATATTTCTGAAGTTCTTCCTTTTTCTTTGTAATCTGACGGTTCCTTTTTTCCTCTTTTCTGCCCAATGGCATAGCGGAATCCTTTCGGGTTTCCATCTTCCCTTTCCTGATCTGTGCATCTTCCAACTTATCCAGAATCCGCCCGAAATCCGTTACATCCTTAATCTGATAGTTCAACAGCTTCAGCACGCTTTCCTCCAAAGCCTCTGCATTGATACTATGGGAACTGCAAATGTCCTTATTTCCTTTATGGCTTCCGCATACATAATAAATAAATTTTCTTTTTCCAGAAGGAACCGTCTTTCTTACCATGTTGGCACCACAGTCACCACACTTTACAACACCGGACAAGTAATACACTTTCTCTTTTGCTGTTCCCGTCCTCGTGTCCATCTTAAGCTGCTCCTGTACATTTTGGAAATCAGCCGGTGGAATGATAGCTTCATGGGTATTCTCCACCTGGCTCCATTTCCTTTGATCACGCTTCACTTTCTTTTTCACTTTATAATTTGGCGTAGTTTCCTTTCCCTGTACCAGCGTTCCGGCATAAACGGGATTCCCTAAAATGCGCAATACCTGCATATGCGTCCACTGGCTTTTCAGATATTTCTTAAAGCCAGTATAAAACGCACTGCCCTTTTCTTTCTTATAGTCCATCGGCGTAAGGATATTTTTCTTATTCAACTTTTCCGCTATTTTATAAGCATTGCTGCCTTGCAGATACATCCGGAAGATAGACCGCACCACTTCCGCAGCTTCTTCGTCTATCTCCAGCTTATTTTTATTTTCTTCTGACTTCTGGTAGCCATAAGGAGTAAACGGGCCTACAAAATCTCCCCTTTTCCTTTTTACCTCCAGATTACTTCGGATTTTAATGCTGATATCTCTGCAGTATGCGTCGTTGATCAGGTTTTTGAATGGGATAACAATGTTATTTGTCTGTGCATCATTGGTTATACTGTCATAGTTATCATTGATCGCAATAAAACGGACACCCAGGTATGGGAATATTTTCTCCATATATTTCCCTACCTCAATGTGGTTTCTCCCAAAGCGTGATAAATCTTTTGTTACCACGCAGTTTACGATTCCTGTTTTTATATCTTCTAACATCTGCCGGAATGCCGGACGCTCGAAAGCTGACGTTAGATAACGATACTTTTGAAAACGCTGGAAAATCAAGGTTTTTCGAGCGATGGACAAGCAGGAATAAATTATCTATTTTCTTTGCTCAATATTTTTTTTGCATTGACGAATAATAGCATCATTTAATTCTTTGCTGGGTTTTTGTTTTCTTCTAAGTGTTTTTCTCAATAACAGTTCTATCTCGTTTTTATTGTTATTGCCTTTTGAATGATTCTTCATGAGTTTTCCTCTTAATATGTAGGCTGATAAAAAAATCTGCATTGGATTCGTTTGCAACAGAAGTCCGCTGTGCAAGGCTCATCTTCTCATCGGAGGTTCTGGTCAGAATAACTTCAATATTGTTATCCTCCATATTCAACGACTTTTTGATAAAACGATGTACTCCCCGCTTTCTTTTGCTAATATATAAATGCTGCCAGCATCACAAGTAACCGACATTGCGGGCGTATCGCTCATCAATCTTTTGTTGTTCCCATCCTTGTTGCAGGAATATACACAACTTCCGTCTGTTCTGGATACATAATAAATCGACTGCTCATCCATGCAGAAATCA
>CAJUQB010000058.1 GCA_910588285.1 uncultured Lachnospiraceae bacterium | reverse complement strand
GAAGAGCCTGTCCGATGATCGGATCATGCCTGTTCTCCTTGGAAGGGCCTTTCTGTTTGTCTTCGGCCGGCAGGTCAATTTCAAAGTAATAATTGGTGCAGTCAAAAAAGACACTGCTGAAATTTCTCTTAAAATGCTGCTCATAGCAGTGGTTAAAGAGTTCAATGTATTTTTTGTAAGATGCACCGATAAAGGAGCAGCCGTCATAAACCTGGTCTTCCGAAATAGGTACACTGTGATAGAGATGCGGGAAGACAGAGGATGCGGTTTTGGATTTTGAGCATGGAGCGATTACCCTGGCATAGATCAATTGGGCCAGCATATCGTAAACGCTGAACTGGAAACGCATCTGGGCTGCCAGGATATCGATGGTTTCTTTCACATTCAGTTCGGTCAGAAGAGAGTGGAGGAGGAAATGGCCGGCATACATTTCCATGATGGAAGAAAAGGTGCGGGGCCGTGATTCTTCCGCAAGAAATGCTGCCCGCTCTTCATTTTTCTTCGAAACAAAGTCTTTATAATAAGCGACCGGATCCGGGAGTTCATCTGAAATAAGGTCATCTACATAGCCGAAGGCCATGACACTTTTTGTGCGGGATTCCTTTTTCTCTTTATCCCAATAGGAATCATACATTTGCAGATAGGTTCCTTTTTTCTTTTTTTCCTGTCTTAAAAAAAATGCCATAATCGTCCCTCCTAAGGAAAGTACCATGAAGTACCAACATTATAACATATCCGGGAAATTTTTGCAATAAAAAAAGCCCAGAAAGGGCAATAATTTTTCCAGTAAATATGGGGTTTTCAGGAGTGTTAAGGCAGGACGGTAAAAAGAGCGAATCAGAAACTACGGAATTTTCATGGTACTTCGACGGAAGACGGGTTGTTATTAAATAATTGTATGTTAAAAAATCAACGGCAGTGATATTAATCTGTAACTGATTTGGGTAAAGAAAAACAAGACTTCACAGACCTTCCAAAGGGAGTTCTGGAAAAATAAGTACAATGGACGACATTGACAGTCGCCATTCCCAAGTCCATCACGGCTAAACAGCCACTTATACTGTGCTTTAGGCTTTTTGAAGCTCTGCTACCTCAAAGGGAATTCGGCAATCCCGCAGCGTCTTCGATTTGAAAATTTTTACATCATCATTTGCTTTACGGAATATGAGTTGACTGCTATAATAGAAATAGCAGAAGATATGTTTTATGAAAAGGTGGTGACGATATGCCAAGTGCAGCGGATATTATCAAGGATTGTATTAGTGAATTTTCAAGATTACAAGATTGGATGCTCCCCATTAAAGAGGTTGCTCCGGACACCTACCGGTCAATGTACAAGAGATATCTGGAGCTGAAGGTTACATTATCAAGTCTGGGGGTAAATCTGACAGAGCTTGATATGATCAAAGAATAGCGTAAAATCAGCATCGGTGTTACAATGTTTGCAGAATTCTTTATAAAACTATACAACAGGAGATCATTATGGTGAAAATAATTACAACAGAAAATCCTACAGAGGAAGAGCTTAACCTGCTCCTGCAGGAATATCTTCAGCAATTTCCTGTTCATTTGCAGAAACAGGCAGAGGATGCGATGCGGGCATATTTCCAGGAGGATTATCAGCGTGCCGGGGCATTGTGTGACGAATTGCTTGCAAAGACGGATGTTTTGGATATTCGGGACATGCGCGGGCAATGTTACTTTTCGGAGCAGGATTGGGAAAATGCTTTGGAAATATATGAGAGGTTAGCTACAGAATATCCGGATCATCCGGAATATGATATCCGCTACGGCATGGTCTTCCATGCGATCGGTGATTTTGAGCGTGCTGTGGAAATATTGGAGAAGCACTATCCGCTGGAAAAATATATCCCGTTTTTTTATACCTCCTTTGGGGATGCATTGATGATGCTTGGTAAAATGGAACCTGCAAGGGAGGTCTTCGCCAAGGAGACGGAGTATTTTGAACTGACTGGAAAGTTATTCTCTGCTCTTATGGTTGACGGCGCATACCAGAACCTTTTTATTTTAGATCTTGAGACCGGAAATGGGCTTTTCCAGAAGGATATGGAATCCTATTGGAAATTTTTGGAGGCGGCCGCAATGGATTCTGAAATGCAGGCTCACCTGGCAGACACGATATATTTATTGAGCAATTACCTTACAATACAGGATTTCCAGCCTCTGTTCAAAAGATTTATTGAGCATATTCGGGATGGGCGATACCTTACAGAGCAGCCGTACCTTCTCACTTTAGAGAGCGGATTTTCCGCATTGGAGATCCAGCGCATACACGATGACCGGAACATCAATGCTATGCTGGAGGCATTTATGGCATTTTCTATTCAGGCACAGCGCGCGGAGCAAGCCGGAACCCTTTCCGAAAACCCCAAGCTCCAGGTGCGCCTGGCTGTTTATGAATGGTATCTTTGCCGCTATGCTCCAGAGCACCCAGATGAATTAGAATATATCCGCAAAGCATTCCCCTACAACTATCGGACGGTCGAAGGGTTCCTGGCAGAGATAGGCAGGGATGTCCAGGATGCAGCCGACAAGCGCCTGAAGTTCCTGGCACCATACTACTCGGGGAAAGGCATGGACGAAATACGCGCTTCCATGGAAGAGGCTTACCAAAAGGCCCTGCGGGATCAAAAGGAGCCCAGTTATGTATACGATGGGACTGAGACCTATAAACGGATCCAGCCTAAGGTGGGGAGGAATGATCCTTGCCCCTGCGGGAGCGGTAAGAAATATAAGAAGTGCTGTGGCAGATAAATGTATCATTGATAGAGGCACATCCTTTTTTCCTTCTTGATGATTTATTAATAAGAATTATTATAGAATTCCCACTGCCTCCCCCATCATCTGCGCCATATAATCCACCATCTCATCCGTCATCCCCGGGTATACCCCCACCCAGAAGCTCCTCTCCATGATCCGGTCCGTATTTTTCAGATCCCCGGCTACCCGGTATCCACGCTTCTCCCTGCGCATCCCGTCAAAACAGGGCTGCTTGATCAGGTTCCCGGAAAACAGCATCCGGGTCTGGATTCCATGGCTTTCCAGGTAGGTGACAACCTTGTTTTTATCTACCCCCTCCCGGCAGGTGGCCAAAAACCCGAACCAGGACGGATGCGAATTCTGGCATGCCTCCGGCAGGATCAGCTGTTCCTTAAGACCCATTTCCACAAGCCGGCTTTTCAGCCTCTGGAAGTTCTCCTGCCTGCGCCGGACAAAATGCGGCAGACGCTCCAGCTGGGCACACCCAATGGCCGCCTGCAGGTCCGTGGCCTTCAGGTTATACCCGAAATGGGAATACACATACTTGTGGTCATACCCCAATGGCAGTTCCCCGTACTGCCGGTCAAACCGGTGGCCGCACAGGTTGTCCTGTCCAGAGGGGCACATGCAGTCACGCCCCCAGTCCCGCAGGGAACGGATGATTTTATGCAGCAGCGGGCTGTCTGTATACACGGCTCCCCCCTCCCCCATGGTCATGTGGTGGGGCGGGTAAAAGCTGCTGGTTCCGATATCCCCAATGCTCCCGGTTTTCTTCCAGATGCCGTCCAGGCAGTACTCGCTCCCCAGGGCGTCGCAGTTGTCCTCCACCAGCCACAGCCCATGCCGGTCGCAGAACTTCCGCACTGCCCCAAGGTCAAAGGGATTCCCAAGGGTATGGGCCGCCATGACGGCCTTTGTCTTTTCCGACAGCGCATCCTCCAGCCGGCTGACATCCAGGTTGTACTGGGGGATGGTAACATCCACAAATACCGGGACTGCCCCATACTGGATGCAGGGCGTCACCGTGGTGGGGAAGCCTGCCGCCACGGTGATTACCTCATCCCCCCGCCTGATCTGACGCTCCCCCAGCAGAGGGGAGGTTAAGGCCATGAAGGCCAAAAGGTTGGCAGAGGAGCCGGAATTCACCAGGGAACAGTGCCTGACCCCGATATATTCTGCCAGCCCCTGTTCAAACTGCTCCGTATACCGCCCGGAAGTCAGCCAGAATTCCAGGGCGCTGTCCACCAGGTTCTCCATCTCCTCCCGGCCATAGACACGGGAAGCGTAGGGGATCCGGTCCCCCTCCTGATAGCCCCCTTCCTTTTGGTGGTAGCGGCTGTAGTATTCCCCTACCAGGGAGAGGAGCTCTTTTCTTGCTTCTGTTTCTGTCATATGCTCAAACATGGTCAATTCCCTTTCTTTCTGTTCTGCCGCCAGGGCGTCTTTCCTGCGCCCCGCAGCTTTTTCAGGTATACCCGTCCAAGGCATTTTCCCTGCGCCCTGCAGCTTTCCTGCCGCCTATACCCGCCAGGGCGCCTCCCCGGCCTCCCACAGCTTCTCCAGATATTCCCGGTCATGGATGTTGTCCATGGGCGACCAGAACCCTTCATGCCGGTAGGCAGCCATCTGCCCCTCCGCCGCCAGCCGCTCAAAGGGCCCTGCCTCCAGCATCATGCTGCCGTCCCCCAGGTACTGGTATATGTCAGGCTCCATCACCATGAACCCAATGTTCACAAAGGCCTGGTCTGCCCTAGCCTTCTCCTTGAAGCCCAGAACGCGGCTTCCTGCTGCATCCAGCTGCAGGGCGCCGAACCGCCCCTCCGGCTGGGTGGTGGAGATGGTCACGGCCTTCCCCTGCTCCTGATGGAAAGCAAGAAGCTTTCCGATATCCACATCCGAGACCCCGTCCCCATAGGTTAAGAAGAAGGGCTCCTCCCCCAGGTATTCCCGCACCCGCAGGAGCCTTCCGGCAGTCAGGGTCTCAAGCCCCGTGTCCACCAGGGTCACCCTCCAGGGCTCGCTGCGCCTGGCCAGCACCTGCACCCCCTGGTCCTTTAGGCGGATTTCCAGCTGGCTGTTGTTCTGGTAGTAATTCACAAAATATTCCTTGATCATGTGGCCCTTGTAGCCGCAGCAGATGACAAACTCCGTAAAGCCGTATGCGGCATACTGGCGCATGATGTGCCACAGGATCGGCTTCCCGCCGATCTCCACCATGGGCTTGGGGCGTACCCGGGATTCCTCGCTGATCCGCGTTCCCTTTCCCCCTGCTAAGATCACTGCTTTCATATGATTCCCCTTTTCCTGCCCCGGGCCCTGTGCCTGTGGGATGCTCTGTCACGGATATGGCTCTTTTTCCCGGGGCCTTATTCCGGTATGCCTTGGCCTATTCCACGGTCTAGGGCTTCTGCCGCAGGGCCATGAACTCCCTGGCCTGATCCTCCATACATGCCCGGATGTCCTTCCCGTCCCGGTAGGCCTTGGCCCATTCCACGGTCTTTTCCACTGCCTTTTGGATATCCCAACGGGGCTGCCAGCCAATGGCCTGCCGGATCCGGGAGCAGTCCAGCTTTAAGAAGGACGCCTCGTGGGGCCCTCCGTCATGGACATTTTCCCAAGAGGCTCCCTCCCCCCAGGCCTGGCAGAACAGGTCTGTCAGGGTCCCTACGGTTATGCAGTCATGTTCCCCAGGCCCTACGTTGTAGCAGCCCTGCTTTGATGCATCCTGCGCCTGCAGGGCTGCGATCATCAGATAGGCCCACAGGGGCTCCAGCACATGCTGGAAGGGCCGGATGGAATAGGGATTGCGTACCAGAATCTTCTCCCCTGCCATAGCCGCGCGGATGCAGTCCGGAATAATCCGGTCCCTGGCAAAGTCCCCGCCGCCGATGACATTCCCGGCCCGTGCCGTGGATACCGGGATGCCCATGGCATCCAAAAAGGAGCTCTTGTAGCTGTGGGTCACCAGCTCCGAACAGGACTTGCTGTTGGAATAGGGGTCATAGCCGTCCAGCGTATCGGTCTCCCGGTATCCCCATGCCCATTCCCGGTTCTCGTAGACCTTATCTGTCGTGACATTCAAAACAGACCTTACACCCATTACTTTCCGGACACATTCCAGGAGATTGACTGTCCCAAGGACATTTGTTTCATAGGTGGAAACCGGATCCTCATAGCCGGCCCGGACAATGGGCTGGGCGGCCAGGTGGAAGACAACCTCCGGGAGGGATTCTTCAAACACCTGTTTCAGGCGGTCCAGATCCCGGATGTCACCTTCTATGGAATGCATATGGGCTCCAATCCCTGCAATGGTGAAGAGGGCTTCCTCCCCCTGGGGCGGCAGGGCATAGCCAACGACATCCGCCCCAAGAAGCTGCAGCAGGAAACAGAGCCAGCTGCCCTTAAAGCCGGTATGGCCGGTGACAAGTACTTTTTTCTTCTGGTAATAATTCAGAATTCCCATTTATATGAATCCTCCATGATGCTTGCTCCCCCTGCTTACAGCAGGAGCTATGATTCGCACTTCACAGCCCGCACAATCCCATGCCGGAGCTCCCCGTCTATCCAGCTGTCCATATCCTCCTTAAAGAACATATAACCCTTTGTGGTGGAGGTATAGAAATGGCAGCTTTCCAGGAGCCTGCGGATATCACGTTCCGCATTCTTTTTGTGGTAGGCACAGACGGCACACCGGACATTTCTGCTGTTGGCCAGAACACGGGAGGCCCCCTTTAATGAGGCTATCTCTGCCCCCTCCACATCCAGCTTGAGGAAGTTGACCAAGCCCTCCTCTACCAGCTGGTCAATGGTGATGCACTGTTCGTCCGTTCGATCCCCCAGGAGCTTTTCCACAATGACAACCTTCTCCTGCCAGGGCGCAAAGGTCTTTTGCAGGGCCTCCACCCATTTATGCTCGCATTCCACCAGATAGACCTTTTTTGCCTTTTCCACCACATCCAGGGCAAAGTTCCCCTCTGCCACACCGGCATCTACGACAATGTCCCCCTCCTGCACGTCAAAGGAGCTGTCCAGGTAGCGGTGGGGGGAATCCGGATCCTGCTCCACACATGCAAACCGGAATGCCGAAGCTGCCATTTCCTTTGAGTACTCCCTGGGATAATACATCCTTCTGCCGTTCCAGAGCCCATAGTGCATCCCTGCCTCCTGATCATACCGGATCAGCTCCAGGAACTTCGCAATCCCATCCTGAAACTTCCAGATAAACCTCTGGTTATAGGCCATGACATACTGGTTTTGTTCAACGGTCTGCAGGATATCCTGGATTTCGGGGTCTTCCAAGGCCCCATAGTTGGCCTTCAGCTTCCCGATCAGTACCTGCCAGGAATGGCTGTTCGGCCCTGCCATAGCCGCTGCTGCCTGGGCCTGAAGCCGCTTCTTTTCCTGCTCCAGCTCCTGGTTCTCCCTGCTTAAAAGGAACGACAACATATGCATACATTCCAGGTTTAATAGCTCTGCCGCAGTCTCCGTCTGGGTTTCGTTTACATGCATCAAAAAGTCATAAACCACCCCGGAAAACTGGAGCTCTGGGTAATTCGCATTTACCTGGGCAAAATAGAACAAAAACCTGGCATAAAGATACTCTATGTCGCATACTTCCAGCCTGTCATACTGCTTCACCTGCCCGATCAGATCCATGATTTCATACATATGGCTGGCCGCATCCTGGGCCAGCTGGCGGTTCTGGAGGGTACGGTAGGGGATCAGGCGGATCTGTCCATACTGCCCTGCCTGAGCGGGGAAAAGGGATGCCCATTCCTGGATATAGCGGACCATCTCAAAGGTCCTGTGCTGCCATGTCAGCTCCTTTACGGCCCGCACCCTTCCGGCCCGGGCAATCCGTTCTGCATCCTCCGGGTGGGACAGCAGCCATTTGATCTTATCAGGCAGCTCCTCCAGATGCTTCAGGGAATAGAGTACCAGCTCCCCGCCGTCTGAAAAGCTGTCCTGGATATAGGCGCTTTCATCCGTAACGGCAACCGTGCCGCTTAACATGGCTGCTGCAATCCGCTCCTGGAAGCCATCCTTGAACCAGGGCATGATATTCAGGGAGATTTTTGCATCTGCCACGGCCTTCCTGGCTACATAGTCATTCCCCTTTTCGATGATGAGATTTTCCTTCCCCTCCCCTTGGAATGCCTCCCAGCCGTTCCCAAACACGTGGACCTTAAGGCCCTTGGAAACCAGGCTGCGGATCATCTTATCTCGGTAATAATATCTTGCATAGGTAAGGACAGGATCCAGCAGGCAGGCCAGCCGATGGAATTCCTGGTCTGAAGCTGTCATTTGAAAATGCGGCAGGGCTTGTTGCAGGCAGGATTCCAGATCCAGACTGGGCTCTGCTATGATGGCTTCTGCCATGTATCCGGCCAGCTCCTTTAGCTCCTCGCCGCATTTGGAAATGGCTTCATAACTGTCCTCTGGCCTGCCATAGCTTCCGGTAAAAATGAGATCCCTGGATCGGTTCCGGTAAGGGACCTCACGCTTGGACGCAAGCCCGGAAAGAGGGATGAATTTCACATATTTGATATTAGGAAAAAAGCGCCGGATGTATGCCTCATGACGTCTGTCACAGGTGAAAACAATGGAACGGGCATCCAGGGTCTTGAGCCGTTGGTCATGGGAGGCAGGGTGGTCAGTCAGGTAGGTTGCATAAAATGCCCTGGGGAAATATTGCCGCAGCAGCTCTGCCGCGATTACATTACAGGTAAAAATGAGATCAATGGTTTCGCTTCCGCTTAATTCCTCCAGCTGGAATCCCCTGGATTTTTCCGCCCCATCGATCAGATAGGTATGATAACCGGACAGCCGGAAGCCCATTTCAATCTCTTCGATATAATTTCGCAGGGCATTGTACTGGGAAATGCCTTGAAACAGTAAAACGTTGCAGCCGTTTTTGCTCATGAATTCTCCTCCTTCAATTCCACACCCGCCAGGGCGCATTTCCGGACACCCACAGGCTCTCCAGCCAGGTCTTGTCCCGTATGGTTTCCACCGGAGACCAGAACCCTTCATGGCGGTAGGTCTGTACAGCCTCTTCCTTTGCCAGGCATTCCAGCAGCGTATTGCCGGAAACAGGGCTGCCAGAGCCAGCGCCCAGATAATGGAAGGCCTGCGGCTCTAATATCATACAGCAGGCATTTACCCAGGCATCCGGGCTCCCTTTGGTTCCATGCCCCTGGTAGTTCCCGCCCTGCCCAAAGGTTAAGATTTCGTTCCGGCCTGTGGGATGGGCTGCTGCAAAGGTTGCAATCCGCCCGGACTTCCTGTGCTGCTCCATCATCTGTTCCATATTTATATCAGACAGACAGTCCCCGTAGGACACAAAGACAGGCTCGTCTCCCGCATACTGCCGTACCATATACATACGCTGCATGATGGAGGAATATCTTCCGGTATCTATGATGGAAACCTTCCAGTCCTCAGTCTGCTTCCTGTGAATCTCCACCTCGTTTGTCTGCAGATCTACGGTAATATCCGATTGGTAAATATAGAAATTCATGAAATAATCTTTAATGACCTCTCCCTTGTACCCAGTGCAGATAATAAAGTCATTAAATCCATAATAGCCATACTGCTTCATGATATGCCATAACAGCGGCCGGCCGCCAATCTCCGCCATTGGCTTTGGCATCTTTTCATCCTCTTCGATCAACGTGCTGGGCAGGCCGCCAGCCAAAATAATCACCTTCATTCAATTACCTCGATTCCGTCGTCCCTCAAAATACCAATGGCCATATCCCGGTACTTTTTCTTCACAATACCTGCCACCTCGTCAGAATAGCTGGCTGCCATAATCAGGACCGCCGAAACCTCCGGCTGCTTTTGCTCCAGATATTCGGGCGATACAATGGGAATATGGGTACCCGGCGTATATTTGTCCTGCTTAAAAGGGGCCGAATCTACTACAAACGCTATTTTTTCCTGTACCTCTGTCAGGGCCAGCACTGCCAGGGCCTGATGGCCTGCGCCCCAGGCGGCCACCTTTTGGCCATGGGCGGTATGTAGATCCATGAACTGGTTTATTTCTCTTTTTATTTTCAGCAGCTGTTCCTGGAAGGACTCCAGATGTATCGGCTCCCGTTTCCGTACAACTGCCGATAAGACATAATCATGCCATACACTCTGGCAGGACAGCACCTCGAATCCATTGAGCTCCAGCAGATTCCCAAGGCTCTTCTTGGTAAAATACATCAGGTGGTCGCTGATAAATTCCGAAAACATCATTTTCTTCAACACCATGTCCACATTTGGCACCTCAACCAGGCCTACGGCCCCCTCTGACAGGTTGCGGCAGATTCCCGTCAAAAATTCTCCCGGGTTGGGGATATGCTCCAGGAAGTTCATGATAAAAAATGCGTCATAGGGAGCGCCCTCTAATCTTGTGTCTCCATCCTCCAGGAAGCCCTGGTATACCGTCAGTCCCTTTTTGCGGCATTCCGCTATGGATTCTTCCCGGTGCTCCAGCCCGCAGCCAATCGCACCGGTTGTATTCATGATGGAAAGGAATTCCCCGCAGCCGCAGCCAATCTCTATGACCTTTTTTCCCTTCAAGCCATAGGTTTCTACAAAATCCCGGAAAAATTCCTCCCTGTATTCCCGCAGCTCCCCGGAAATCCCGGCTGTCCGGATGACATCCCGGTAATAGGGCACCGGGTCGTCCAGAAGCTGGATCAGCCCGCATTTCGGGCATTGGTATAAGGCCAGCTCTACGCCCATTTCCATTGCCAGTTCGTCTTTTGTCGGAAAAAACTGCGCGGCCTTTGGCATATTTTTATAGTGCAGAATCGGTCTGTCCGTGACCTGTCCGCTGCAGCATCTGCATGCGCGCTTCATATGAATCCCCCTGTCGTCAGTAATTGCCTTCCAGATGGAAAGTGGTGTTTTGATAAAATTCGATCATCTCAGCAATGGCCTGGTTCATAGGTGTGAAGGATACCGGCCCTGTTTCCAGCAGCATCTGCCGGTTGCTTCCGGTATATTCCCTGTTGAAGCCCTGCTGCTTCACGGTCAGGATGCTCCTGCTCCCTGTCTGTGCCAGAATCTCCCTGGCAATTGACACAATATCAATTCTTTTCCCGGTACAGACATTGTAGGCATGATATTTCGGCTCATGTTCCATAAACCATGGCAGGATCCTGCAAAAATCCTTACTGTACAGATAGTCAAACAGCACATTCTGGCGGATGGCAATCTCTCTTCCCAGCAATGCCTTACAGATGACATTGGAAATAAAGCGGTAGTTGTAATTCTCGTAAGGGCCAAAGATGCCGAACAGCCGCAGGTTATAGATATTGCTGCTCTGTTCCATTGCCTTTGATATGGCATATTTGGACAATCCGTAATTATCATCCGGCACCACGGCCCCAAAGGCGCTCTCCTCCACCAGGGATAATTCCTGCTGCTTGCCATATTCTGCCCCGGAGCCAAGGACAAACAGCTTTCCATAGGCAGATTTGCAGCGTTCCAGGTTAAAAAACATGGCCAGATTGTTTTTCAGCAGCTTTTCTTCATATTCCTGTCCTCTGCCAAGGGTATTCTGGGTAGCGGAATGGATGACCACGTCGATATTTTCCCTGGAAAACAGACGCTCTACCTGTTTCTGATCCAATAAATCAGCCTCCTTCCGTGAAATTGGAAGGACATGGTACTTTCTGCCAAGCTGCTTTGTTAAATTTTTTCCGATAAACCCATTTGCCCCTGTAATCAGAACTGTCTTCATGCCATTGGCCCCCGTCTTTGCTCCCAGCGTATTATCGGAGCTTTTCTACCGGAAAGCCGTCGATATTATCCCTGGTATAATAGTCATTCTGTACCAATTCACAGATCCGGCAGCTCGGGTTCTCACATCGCCTGTTTTCCAGCTGCATCTTCCGGAACTGATACATGGCCTCTCCATTCCAGGTCTCCTGGATGTCCTCTGTAAGGATATTGCCCAGGTTCGTCCCCCCGACCCAGTCCACACAGCAGGGGCTCACTGCCCCGTCGCTGCGGACGGCAAGGGTTGTAAAGGGCATGGGGCAGGCAATCCGCGCGGAAATGGTTTTCTCCAGATCCTTTTTTAATGCTTCCTGCTGCTCCTCCTTGTAGAGGCTCCCTATGAAGCTTTTTTCCTCATGGGCCACCCAGTTGTGGGGCTTGTCAATATAGACCTCATCCGCCACATCTGCGAACTTCTCCAAAAATTCCTGGTTTTCCTCTGTAAATGTATCCAGCATCTTGGCACTGACAAAGGGCTTCTCCAGGCCTCTGGCTTTTTTCAGCTCCTGGATCCGCTTAAGATTCTGGTATATGGCCTCTATGCTTACATTCTCTGTATTTGTGACCTCTTCGTAACGCTTCTGGTTCCCGCCGTAAATGGATACGCGGATATAATCAATCCCATATGCCACCAGCTTCTCGGCAGCCTCCGCTGTAATCAGGGAGGCATTGGTGGTTGTCTCAATCCGCTCTGCAATATCTGCTTCCACAGCCAGCCGCAGCATTTCGCAAAAATCCGGGTTCGTAAAGGGTTCCCCGTACAGGCTGAGCTTTAAGACCTTCAGCTTCTCCCCTTCCCATGCCCGGAATTGTTCCAGAATAACCCGGTAGGTATCCAGGGGCATCAGCCCCCGGTGCCTCTTCAGGTAGTTGTCTGCCTGAATGCTCTGGAAGCAGGAGATGCAGCGAAAGTTGCAGTAATTGGAGGGCTCGATCAGCAGGGTAAATGGTTTTTTTAAAGGGATAATGTCAATCAGGTTCTGCCGTTTATGGCTTTTCAATTCTGTGTATTTGAGCATTTATTTCATTCCTCTATGATTATTCCGGCACATATGCATACATTTTTTTCCATTGATGCATAATCTTGTAACGTGGTTCTATTTCTTTTAAAATAGCTTCTAAAACCTCCTTATCATCTGGCAGATGATAGGTACAGATTGAAATCTTCGGATGGAACCTGCGGATGGTATTTCTGGCCCCCTTCAGCATATCCCGCTCTGAGCCTTCAATATCTGCCTTGATATAGTCCACCCGCTCAACCTGACTGCGTGCTACGAAATCATCAATGGTTGTAACCGCAATCTGATAGCTCTTATCGATTTTATTGTTATTTTCCAGCATGGAAGCACCCAGCAGGTCATGATTCTGTACATGGAATTCGGCAGTGCCGCATTCATCGGCAAGTGCAAAGGGACAGATTTCCAGCCGGCTCCCATACTCCTCCTTCAGCTCTTCCAAATAGGCAGCCGCATCCGGCATGGGCTCAAAGGCATAAACCTTGCATCCCTTCTGGAGCGCTACTCCGGTAAATAATCCGATATTGGCGCCGCAGTCAAGAACCACGTCCTGTTCCTTTAGCGGTGTATATTCCTGTTCATAGGGTCCCTCATCCACCCGGCTGTAGTCTGAAAAGATTACCGGCAGGATCAGATCCCCGGCCTCATATACCCAGGAGAGCAGATAATCATCCGCCTTTTGGAAGGGATTGATGAAGCTGAAATCCCCGATCCGGAGCTTATTTTCATCGCATGAAATATTTTTTCCTTTTAAATAATCCAGGAAAAACCTTGCTTCGATCAATGTGATATCCTTGGGATATGTAACAGGACGGACGACGGAAAACAATTGGGCAAGGCGTTGGTTCAGCTGGGGATCCTGATCCCGCAATGCGACCCATATCTTCGCATTTCTTTTTTCCGGCCCAAGCTCCTCCAGTGAAATCACCGGGATGCCCTGTAGCTGCGGCACATTTTTTGCCGTTACAACAAAGGCATCGATCCGAAATCCCAGGGCTTGTACAGCTTCTAAAAATTTCTGCCCCATCCAGCCGCAGCCAAAGATATAATTTTCATCCTTATTTCCAAGCAGACGTATCATTTCATCTGCTTCTGTATTGATACGGTTTGCGTTCTGCCCTGTTCTATCTATGCTCATCTGACAACCCCATCTATAAAATCCTCTGCCGTAAACGCTTCCTTATAGCTGATGGGCAGGGGCTTTCCGTAGAATTTGGACATATATTTTCTGATAAAATTCTTATGCTCCCCGGAGAGGCATAAGGGTTGATGCTCATGAAACCATTTAATCCGAAATCCGCGCTCAATAATATCCTTCAGGGGCTCTTCAAAAATATTTCCCAGGGAAATGTGAATAAATGCGCAGGGCAGAATATCCCCGTATTTGGTCAAATGTAAAATATGCCCCACGGTTCCGCAGCCTCTGTCCTGTCCGTAGGTTGGATAGGTATCCCTGGTTAATACCGGATATTTGTTTCTCAGGCTTTTTAAATATTCATTGTCTTCTGCTGTAATTAATACCTCTTCTTTTCCTTCCCAGGCTCCAATGGCGCGTGCAATCAAAATATCCAGGTTAAAGCCATTGTCATTTGCGAATTTCGCCAATGCCTCTGTTTCCGGCGTCTGGCAGGACTGATGGCTGATCATGGTATTGATTCCTGTCTGCATTCCGGCTTCCCTGGCATGAAACAGAGCCTGGATCGCTTTGTTATAGGCTCCGTTTTGGTGCCGCGTCTCATTATATTTTTCTTCATCAAAATTATCCAGGCTGATTCTAATCTTATCTACACCGATTTCTTTTAGATGCTTTGCCCTCTCTTCTGTCAGAAGCAGCCCATTGGAGCTGATTGCAATATGGAACTTCTCTGGGTCTAATGCTGCAATAATGTCATCTAAATCCGGAAACGTAAGGGGCTCGCCGCCGGAAATATTGAATTGCGCCAGCCCTAACTCATCTGCCTGCCGGGCAAAGTCTTTTAAATCCTCCAGCGTCATTGCCCGTTCCTTTTTGGCAAAGGACAGGTTGCAGCAATGCTCGCAATGCATATTGCATTTATAGTCGAAACAAAAATCAATAATCGCCGTGCACTCACCCCGGGCCACCTTTTCATCGTATTTCATGATTTTCTCATAAACCAGCGGCTTTTCGGCCTTCAGCTTTGCACGCCTTGCATTCTCTATGGATTTTCTGTTTTCTTCATCTACCTTTATCATGAATAGCTCCTTTCACATGTTTCTCTATGAAACCTTGACTTTTATTATTCATTGTGTAAGCCATACTAAAAATTATAAATGGATTCCATTAACACATCATTTATTTCCGTCCCATCTTTCAATTTCAGCATCATAACCATGACAGGCTGCAAATATTCCATGGGAAGTCCCTGTTCCTCAAACCATCGTTCCAGCACAGCTTTTAATTCTGCTGGTGTCTGAAACTTATACTCTTGTATGTATTGCTCTGGTTTGATGTTTGGCTCCAAATAATAGGAGTCCTTTTTTGTTTCTCTGAAATATTGCTCTCGATCTGTATTCCTATGATTCTTGCATGTGACTTCATATAATACTTTCATATCGTTTTTAATCAAGGGCATATCTTTCCCTCCAGTCTATCTCTTCTTTAAATACAGGTTGTTCCTCTTTATACAGAATAAGATTCCCAAATGACAATACATCCATCTCCGTGCGCATAAAGCATTCATATGCATCCTTAGGCGTACATACAATCGGCTCTCCCCTTACATTAAACGAGGTATTAACAATTACGCCATAGCCTGTAAGTTGTTTAAACGCCTGAATAATATCATAATATTCTGGATTTGTATCTTTACTTACCGTCTGTACTCGTGCGCTATAGTCAACGTGCGTTATTGCGGGTATATCCGAGCGTGGAATATTAACAATCGGAAGTAAATCCAAACCCCCGCTTTCTGGATAAAACTTTTTCATATCAAAGGGAAGACGGCGATTCTCGTCTACAGGTACGCATAATAGCATATAGGGACTTTCATGTCCTTCAAGCAGAAAATATTTTTCCGCATCATCCAAAAGAACAGAAGGTGCAAAGGGCCGAAAGGACTCCCTATATTTTATTTTTAGATTCATCTGGGATTGTGTCTGGATGGATCTGGCATCTCCGATTATACTTCTGTTACCTAAAGCTCTTGGCCCAAATTCCATCCTTCCATTGCATAATCCGATAATTTTTCCATCTCTTAAAAGTTTCGCAAGCGTTTCATTTTTTTCTCTTAATGTATAGCTATGGTAGGGATATCCGTTTGTATCTAAATATATTTTAACTTCTTTTTCAGAAAATTCTGGTCCAAGATAGCTTCCTTTTTGTTGATCTGAACCTTTTGTTATTCTTTCTGCGCCTGTTATTTGATAGAATGCATACAATGCAGCTCCCAGCGCGCCACCCGCATCTCCTGCGGCAGGTTGAATCCATATATTTTCAAAAATACCTTTTCCCAGAAGCTTACCGTTTGCCACACAATTTAGCGCAACACCTCCTGCTAATACCAAGTTTTTCATACCGGTTATCTTTTGGGCATATAGAGCTGTTTTTTCTACAATTTCTTCTACTACTTTTTGTACAGATGCGGCCAAATCCATTTCGCGCTTTGTAATCTCTGATTCTGGCTCACGTTTTGTTCCACCAAACAGACTGGCAAAGGCATCATTTGTCATAACATTATTTATATAGAAATCAAAATACTTTAAATTCAAGCGATAGGAACCATCTTCTTTGATTTCAATTAATTTTTCTTTCAGCAGGTCATAATAAACTGGCTCTCCATAAGGAGCAAGCCCCATAAGCTTGTAGTCTCCGGAATTAACTTTAAAGCCGCAAAAATATGTAAATGCGCTATAAAGCAATCCCACTGAATGCGGATAATCAATTTCTTTTAAAATTTTTAATTGGTTGCTCTTCCCATAACCAATGGTGGTGGTGGCCCATTCGCCTACTCCATCAAAGGTAATGAATGCAGCTTCTTCAAATGGAGAAGGATAAAAAGCTGATGCCGCATGCGATATGTGGTGATTGGAGCATAACAGTGTATCGTTCTTCCCAAGCCTCCCTAAAACATTTCGTAGCTTCTGATGAATCCACATTTTATTTCCAAACATTGATTCTGCTGATTTTTCAATCAATGCTTCGGAATCCTGCCCCAATGCCAGTAGATTTTTTAGGAACCTGTCCAAGGTCAGCAGCGGATTATCATAATAAATGACATAGTCAATAGCTTCTGCGGTTATAGATGCTTCGTTGAGACAATAGTTTATTGCCTGAATCGGTACTCTTAAATCGTGCTTTTTCCTTGAAAAACGTTCTTCCTGAGCAGCAGCTATAATTTCACCATCGTGGATTAAGGCAGCGGCCGAATCATGATATAGGGCAGATATTCCTAATATAAACATAGTCACTTATTCCTCCCATTTAAAAGAATTCTCTTAATAACAGCAAATACATGATCAGCAATCACCTCGTGCCCATATTGCGTACTATGGCACATATCATAATACATATCACTTTTGCCATCAAAGATATTTGTCAAATCATACACATACTCGTTTTGGCTAATAAATTCCTTTGCCTTATGATAAAAAAACGGCATTCGTATCACTATTTCCCGAAAGGCCGGTACGTGGCTATATGCAGCAGTAAGAAGCGCCTTCTGTTTTTCTTGAATAATCGGGGTTCCAATTGCAATCATTGGCTGTAAAAACCCTACATATTCTATTCCGAACTCCATGCAAATCCCATGCATTTTCTTAATGCCAAAACACCATTCATCTGAATCATCATGTTCACTGTTACGAGCCAGCCCGTGTACGATTTTATTCGCATTTCTTAAATCCAATGTGTCTGGAGCAAATTGTCCCTTTTGCTCAATATGACGATATACCTTTCGTTCGTATTTACTTAAATGTGGAAATGTTTCATCAGCAACCCAAAAATTTACATCATTAAATCCGTCAAAAGATATCACCATGGATGGTTTGAGCTTTAGTCCATCCCGCAATAATTTATAAAATTCTTGATTTGCCGAATACGCACCCATTCCACCATTATACAATACCAAGTTAGGTTCAACTTCCAGTAATTTTTCATACAATATTCTTGCCCAGCATTTTGGAATATTTCCAACTGTTGGGTCAGTGGTACTGCCGCCAAGCACTACAATAGAATAGCTATTTTCTTTTCTATCCCCATATATTTCAAATCCTAGTAGTTTCTCATAAAAACGATTGTGTCCTAGCAGTGAATCAAATGCATCATACTTTCTGGAATAACCGCCAAATCCTGATAAATAAAAATCTTGCTCTAATTCAAAGCCTAATTCGGAAAGAGCGGAAAAAACTTTTCCATGGTTTTGAAATATGAATGCTGCTATAAAAATTTTTTCTTTGCTCTCATATAAAAGCTCATATTTACTTTTAACAGGTTTTCCTTCGCATTCAACAATATTTTCTTCAGAGACAAAATATGCGATATCATGTCCCATATCTCTTAAATCTTTATATACATATCTTGATAATTCATCTGTTCCATAAAAGATTATTTTTCTTCTATTTGCTAATTCCAGAATTTTTCTTAATGAATCCTTATATCCTCTATGCATATAACTGCCCCACATCCTATCTTTTTTTCTGTTCTGCAACTGGAATACGGAACATGTTTTGCGTAATATCGTTACAAAAATCACAAGCCTCTAATGCTTCTGTTTTCGTAATTAGTTTTTCCAGCTTCTTTCTAATTTCAACCAGATTGTTTTCTATTGCCAAATCCAGATAATCCGTTTCTGAATTTTTACATATTCCCAGATTTTCCAAATGAGCTTCGTGCTGACACCTATAGACCTTTCCCTTTAGGAAAAGATTACAATCCTTAAAAGAGCAGCACCGGAATATTGCATTCTTTTTTTCCACCGAATAATGTTTTCGCTCCAATGTTCCTATATCCTGCCAACACTCGTTATATAAAATATAGTACTTAATATTGTGTTTCTTTGCTAGTGCAATTAAATTATCCCTTTTCGAAGACAGAATGCCATAATCATCAATTCCAAATACAACCTTTTTATGTTTTAATAAATCTATCATTCGCTGATCTGGAAGAATCGTTGCATTCGTCAATACAGATATGCTCCTTATTTTTCTTTTACTAATAGCCCACTCTAAATATTTATAAAATTCTTTATTCATAAATACTTCACCGCCGACAAAGCTAACTTCTAAAATTTTATCTACAGAGTCCACCAGTCTGTTCAATGCAAGTTGCATGTCATCAAAATTAAAGTTTTGGGGATTAGCATAGTACGGAACCATAGCAATACACTTTTCACAATTTAGAGAACATCTTTCTGTTACTGAAATTCCTAAAAAAGGAAGCACTGCACCTTTTCCATTGCTTCCGGAGAGAATATCTTCCCCGATTTGTTTTCGGTTTCTATAGTATTCATATTTTTCAAGAAGTACATCTCCATCCAGACAGTCGTGAATATTTACATATGTCTTTGGTTCAGGCTGCCTTAAAATTTCGATAATATCAAACACATGATCCAATCTGTCTCCACGCATTATCTTTAATTCTTCTAAAATTTCTGTATATGCTGATGGTGCGCAAATCAGTACATCATAATTCGGATATTCTTTTATGAATTCCTTCTTTTTGATACTTATCCCTTCAAAACCAGAGAACTCTTTCAGTCTATCTATAAAAACAATATGAATGCCCTTAGATTTCAATCTATTATCTTCCAAAATCCAACTCTGCAAGGTTTCAAGTACCAGTTTTCCCCATGCGCCCGCTCCGTATAATAGCAATCCCTTTGTATCAGCCAGCATTTTTTTAGAAAAACTTTTTATCTCTGCCAATTCTGCTATCGCTCCCTTCCCGGTGTTCAGGGCTATCTCGCCACCGCATAACATACTGTCTCCCACAGCATATCTGTATAATGCCTGATATAGATATCATAATCCGGCACCAATTTTTTCATATATTTAGGTATACGGAACAGATCTTCTGGCTTGTGGTACAGGCAAACCGCCAATATAGGCTTTTGCTCCTGTATAATCCGCCTAGCGCCATGAAGTGCATCCCATTCGCTACCTTCAATATCCATTTTTATGAAAGTAATCTTATCCCTTTCTAAAAGGTCGTCTAAGGCAATTATTTTTCCCTTGACCGAATTTTGACCGCCGCCTGTAGCCATGACATGGCTACTCCGATTTCCGACTTCCAGTTCTATTTCTGCTTCTTTTTCCGCTGTTCCAAATGGGAAATGCTTAATATTTATTATGTTTTTATATTTCTCCATGTTTCTGCACAGAGATTGATAAATATCCGGATCCAATTCAAATTGGTAAATACTTCCACGGAATTCCGGTATATGCTCTAAAAATGTATCTGTCGTATCCCCTGTATATGCACCGCAGTCGACAAAGGATTCTTCCGTAGATAGCTGTATAATGTCAGAATCAAAATATTGATCCTTGTCATAGATCTGTTCAAAGTGATTATCCGAAATATCATTCATTATCCAGCTTGACAATATTGTGTCAACCACATCTTTTGAACGTTCATCACCCAATAAGTTCAGCAAATCAAGATACAGGCTGCTGAAACTATCTAAATTGTGGTTTAACCATTCAGATGCCTGCTCTTTTCCAAAATAAATTCTTTGTATATTTGTAAAGCCTCTACACTCTAGCCCCTTTTTTATTTCCTGGTATTGAAGAGATTCTACTAATATGGTCACATCATCCTTCTGCGCTCTCCATAAATCATCTACCGTTATACAAGGAATGCCTTCTATGTCCCCCACTAATTTTTCCCTATTATTGTCACTTATAAAATCAGGGACAATATCCATGCTTTTTAAGTAATTGATTAAAAACCTGCTTCCTACACCGCATGGAAATAAGCATAAACGATTTTTCGAATTTAATCTGTTGCAGATAACATTCCGATAAGGCTCCCGTTTCTCATTGAGCAAATGTTTCATATTTTGTAAACGCCATTCATTATCCACTCTTATTTCACCTCATTATTCTCCACTAACGGCCACATTTCCTCCAGCAAAGAAGATTTCATGCTGCCATCCGGCATCCGGAAGCTCTTTGTCCGGGGGGATACGGTCTCTTCCGGTGAAATATGCAGCTCGCATAAAGCCGCGCCCGGTGTATTTAATACCTTAGGTACAAGCTGCTCCATCTCCTCATTGGTGGATGCCCCGAATACGGGGATCCCATATGCCTTTGCCACCTTACAGATGTCCGGCATGGCCAGCCCGCTTGTCTCCCCGCTGGCCACATAATGGCCCTCAAAGGTATTGCGCTGCATGGAGCGGATGCTGGCATAGCCCCCGTTATTCCATATAAATATCTTCACCGGCAGGTTCAGCCTTACCAGGGTTTCCAACTCCTGTATGTTGAGCTGGAAGGCTCCGTCCCCATTGATCAGGACAGTCCGCCTTCCTCCGTTGGCCAGGCAGGAGCCGATGGCATAGGGAAGTCCAAAGCCCATGGAGCCAAGGCCGGCTGCGTTCTTCATCTTCTGGCCGTATTTCAGCTGGAATGCCTGGTAGGTGATCTCTCCCGCACCGCCCGAGCTTTCCGGCACAATCACATCATCTGGCCTAAGCGCCCGGCACAGGACATCAATAAAATAGTACGCACTCACAACACCGGCCGTCTCCCTGTGCCGGGAAGTGACAACCGGGTATTTGTCCCTTGTTTCATGGCAGCTTTGAAGCCATTCCTTCCATTCCTGCCTCTGCTCCTCCCAGGTGGATTTCCTGCATTCCTCCAGCAGCTGTTCCAGGAACTGCCCTGCATCGCAGGCTGCACGCACCTCTACCTGGGACAAGTTCATCCGGGACAGCTCCTTTTCGTCTATATCCACAACCACCTTTTTGGCCTGTTTCCCAAAATGCGGTTCATTGAATGCAGTCAGGCTGGTGTCAATCCTGCTTCCGATGCTGATCAACAGGTCCGCTTCCTGGAGGATGAGGTTCGCCCCCCGGTCTCCCATGCTGCCTGGGTGGCCTAAGTAGAGCGGGTGGTCCTCCCCCATCAGGTCAATGGCCTTCCAGGTTGTCAATACCGGGATCTGCAGCTGTTCCAGAAGCCCATAGAAGGGCTTTTGGGCATTCCCCAGCTTCAGCCCGTTCCCGGCAAGGAATACCGGCTTTTTGGCTGCCTTCAGCAAGGCGGCGGTTTTTTCAATCTCCCCGGAAAGGTCCTGCCCGTCTCCGGCTGGGGGCGTATACCCGGCAAGCTGCGCCGGCTCTATCTGTGCTGCCTGTACGTCCAGGGGGACGGACAGCCATACCGGCCCCGGCCTTTTGCTTGTGGCCTCATGATATGCACGTTCCATATGGTAGCGGATCTCATTTGGATCCATGACCTGTACGGCATATTTGGTGATGGGCTTTACCATGTCAATGATCTGCACCTCCTGGGAGCCGATCTGGCGCACACCGCTTTCCCCGATCAGGTCAGAACGCTTTGCCTGGCCGGATATCACAAACATGGGGGTGGAATCGATCCAGCCTGCCGTCACGCCGGTAATGGCATTTGTGGCCCCGGGCCCGGAGGTTGTCAGCACCACTCCGATGTCATTGGTGTGCTGCCCGTATGCTTCGGCGGCAATGGAGGCCGCCTGCTCATGGAGGCAGCAGACATAGGTAAGGCCAGAGCTTCCCAGGGAATCCACCAGGTGCATGGCTCCCCCTCCCGGCAGCATGAATACGTGGCTGATCCCCTTTTCCCTGATAAACCGAAAGATATAATCCGAAAGCTTTTCCATGTCCCTTACCTTTCCCCGTATTTTTTATATTCTACATATTCCGCAATGACATGCCCAATGAAGATATGGGCTTCCTGGATCCGGGGCGTGATTTTGCTGGGCACCTTAATCAGGTAGTCTGCAATCTCCTTTAGCTCCGGATTCTCATAATCCCCCATCAGCATGGCGGTAATGATCCCATGCTTTTTGGCATAGCGCATTGCCTCCAGCACATTTTTGGATTTCCCGCTGGTGGAGATTCCAATCAGCATGTCCCCTGCCTTGGCCTTGGCCTCTACCTGCCGTGCAAAGACCCGCTCATAGCTGTAGTCGTTCCCCACGGCTGTCAGGGTGGAGGTATTAACATTGAGGGCTTCCGCATTCATGGCAGGCCGTTCCCGGTAAAACCGGCTGATAAATTCCGTTGCAATATGCTGGGCATCCGCAGCGCTCCCGCCGTTCCCGCACAGCAGAACCTGCCCATCCTGTTCAAAAATCTCAAGGATCCGCTCCCCGATGCCCATAGCCGTTCCCATCAGCTCCAGGTCGGAGGCAATTGTCTTACAGATCTTCCGGTGCTCCTCCAGGCGTTCCATAAAATAGTGTTCCCTGCAGGAGGGGGTATTGTATGCTTCCAAGATCGCCACCAGCTCCCAGAGGCAGCCCTGGCCGCCGGGATTTTTTAAGATCACGTCTGCCGCCTGCTTCGCCCGGTCGATGGCATCTGCCGGGCAGATCCCCAGCTTTACATGCTCCAGGGGCTCCACATCGTATTTCCCGTCTCCGATATAGCAGGTCTCCTCCCGTGTTACGGCTGCCTTCTCCATAAGCTCCCCAAGGGTCTCCAGCTTTTTCTTGCTGCCGCAATAGAAGTAATCCCAGGGAAACCGCTTCTGGAAATAGGCCACGATGTCAGAGGCCTCCCCGGTAACTGCCGCAAGCACAAATCCCCTGCGCTTCAGCTCAAAAATGGCGTCAATATCCTTCAGGTTGATTTTTTTCTGCTCCCTGCCCTGCTGGTCCACAAGAATGCTGCCATCGGTCAGTACGCCGTCTATGTCAAACACAATTAACCGGATCATCCTTAGCCCCTCAATTTCTTCTTTACTTCTTCCTCTGCCGGGGAAAGCACCTTCTCGCCGCTTCCAAGGATTGCCTCTATGCGGCGGATGTCCCGTACCAGCTTCAGCAATTCAGGCGGCTCAATGGAGGCCTTCTGGTCGCTGCCGTACATCGTCCGGTCCAGGGTGATGTGGCGCTCAATGGAGGTTGCTCCCATTGCAGCCGCGCAGGTGCTCACCAGGGTGCCGTCCTCATGCCCGCTGTAGCCCACCTTGCAGTGATACCTGTCCTTTAAGGCTGCAATCAGCTTCAGGTTCGCATCCTCATAGGGCATGGGATAGGTGCTGTTGCAGTGCATCAGCTCATAGGGGCACTGGTATTTTTCAAAGATTTCCACTGCATGGTCAATTTCTTCGTAGGTGCTCATGCCGGTGGCAATGAAGGTATACCGCTGCTCCTTGGCAATCTCCTCGATTAACGCATCCTTTGTCAGCATGGCGGAGGCTACTTTATTATATTTCAGGTTGAACTGCCGTAAAAAGATCTGGGATTCCACGTCCCATGCGGAGGCATACCAGGCAATGCCTTTTCCCCGGCAGTAGTGGTCGATCTCCTGGTATTCCTCTAAGCAAAACTCCAGGCCTTCCTTCTGGGCCCGCTGGGTCTCTCCCCAGGGGCTTTTCCTGGGGCTGTCCAAAAATTCCCTGGTATATACGGCATCAATGGTACGCTTCTGGAACTTGACTGCATCGCAGCCGGCGATAACCGCTGTGTCGATCAGTTTTTTTGCCAGCTTCATATCCCCGTTGTGGTTGATTCCGATTTCTGCTGTTACAAATATTTTTTTCATAATTTTCTCCTTTATTAATACAGATTCTAAACAGATAAATATACCTTAACCTCTTTGGCATAGTCCAAAAAATCACTTAATATATACTGACACGCCCTGTTATCAATCACAAGCTCGTCCATTGCCAACATGATTTCTTTCCGTAGCTGTTCTAACCAGTATGGTAATGTTTCTGGCCTATAATGAGTGACTTTCAAAACCATATCCATTAAATACAATGTTTTTGCTACTAATTTTATTAATGCCATTGATCTCAATTCTATGTCAAATTCCGTAAAGTCTTTGATCAGCGCAACACATGCCTGAAATTGCTTTACTCTGCTCTCATATGTAGACGGGCTTGGTATGCCATGGTCCATTGAACTACCACCATAGCATTCTTCTGCTGCATGGTCCTCCCTGTAAGTCGATAGCTCTTCACTTGTCATGCTTTTCCCTTCCCATATTAAAGTTTCTGCATCAGTTGCATAATCACCCTTAAACGCCAGAAGCACCTGCCACCACATATGGGGATATGACAAATAAAAGGCATTATCCCTAAAATTCTTATCCCAATATTCAATATTGCTTTCCAGAAAAAGTTTTTTATTATAGATCACTCCGGATATATAATTTTGTCCCAGAAAACCATTTACAAATGCTTCTCGCCCTTGCGCAGAATATTTAGTTGTGTTTAAAGAATTATATTGTATCATTGTTCTTGAACGCACATATCCTAAATTTTCATGATCACTCAATAATTTTAAATAGTGCTCCAATGCATCTATAATAACATCATCTTCATCGCTGACTAGCAATACATATTTTCCATGGGCCATCTTAACTACATTTTGCCAGTTAGATGATATTCCTAATTCCATGTCATATCCTTCATAAATAATACGTGCATCTTCTATGCTCGCTACACTTTTATATTCTTCTTGGAAATAATGTGTTCCATTCTTGGATATCGCGATCTCAATCTCTGCATCATATGACATCTTCTGTAATGTTTCTAGCCGTTTCAATAGCAGATTTCCCCGGTCATGTGTTGGAATTCCAATGGTTAAAAGTACATTGTTTGTATTCCTACCCGCAGGAGTCAGCCGATATTCATGTTCCTGTTTAATAATCTGTAATAATTCCTGCGCAAATTCTGTTCCTCGTATTATTTTTGGCAAATAAACAGCTGTATTCTGATGGAAATACGCCTGGAATTCTGCCAGATTTGAAAACAGCATCATATTCTTTGCATATGCTGCCAATTCAGGGATTTTGAAGAAGGAACTCGCTCTTCGCCAGTCATGGCAGACGGCATACATTTTGCGTTCCTTTGCGGCTGATAAGATGGACTTATCTTCCTCCCAATTCCAATCTAGCTCCACCACTGCTCCACTGAAAGGCGCGTCTAGAAAGCTTGGTTCAGGCTCTGTAGTTGTAAAATCAGAGACAGAAAATTTCCCAAGAAACATTTCTGCTTCTTTATCAAAAATATAATATTCTCCATCCCTATATGGAATAAAATCCAGCAGGCATTCCTCAAATGCCATGCCCGTTTTCTGCCCATAGCTTTGAAAGGCATTCCGGAACTCTGCTATATTCCCTTCCATATAGCAGCTATAGATGGTTTCGATCACCCATTGCTGTTCATAGCCTTTCATATATGCCAGAACAAATGCCTCTAAGGCTTCGTCATATTTTTCCTCGTCAAATTTCAGGCAAGCATAATCCAGTATCTCAGCCCTATTTACTGCCATGTCTCTCCTCCTTCTGCTTCAGTGGATGTTCCTCTGCATACCGGATAATCGTTTCCTTTGCAAGCTGCGTAATCTCGTCTGCACCAACTGCAATCCCATAAAGCATGACCTTCCCCTGTTCCGCTACATCCAAAAGCTCACTGGCTCGATCTTCATGTACCTTATAGATGCTGGGCCGTAAGGTGTATTCAATTCCGGACAGACTGTCCATAACTGTCTCCGCCATATAGTCCCGCTCCATATAATTATTCGTTTTCTTGATCTTCTTTAATAGTTTCTGAAGCTCGCTGTCCGTAACGGACGGCTTCTGCAACACCTTTTCCAGCCGTTCATAATTTCGCAGACCTTCTTTTGCTTTTTTCTTAATCTCAGCCAGTTTTTTCTCGGAACCTATAAAATAAGTAAGGGCAACCTGCCGGTTCTCTCCCGTAAAAAGCTTTTTACAGTGGTCAATATGCCATTTTACATTAAAGTCTCTCTTACAGTATTTTTGGATAGCTTTTTTCAAGGTCATTACCTTGCTGCCACGTATAAGCGCTCCGCCCTCTGTGGCATCCACCATTGTAATGTGCTTCCATTCTGTTGCACATTCCTCAAACCATTTCCGGTATCGGTCAAAGTCATCTCTGGTCCATATTTTTCCGCCGCCGACAGCATCTACTTCAAAGTAGCCGCCGTTATGTAGGTCTATTTCATCCATCTTATCCTGGAAGGTGCCATCCGCGTGGGTCTTATTCCCGGTCATGGCCAGATCCTGCCCGATTAAGATAATTGTTTTTGCACCCATATAGACACCCAGGGAATATGCGGAATTTGCTACCGATCCTCCGGTAACCAACGCCGGAAGGATTCGGTTCTTCTTTTCTTTTTCGCTTAAATCTGTTAAGATCTTTTGCTCCAGTGGAGAGTTGCTGTTATAGAAGAATTTCTTCCCACAGTGGCACTTCATAGGTTCTATGGAGACTCCTGTCATAGTCACCATAGGCACTTTCGAAAGGTCTTTATGTTCAAACAAGACACCGGGTTTTAGGCCGTCAATAATAACAAACAGGTTTGGGGTAATCCCTGCATTCAACAGGGGTTTCATTGCCGTATCTGTGGCAATAATACAGGCCCGTCCCACTGCTTTTTTCAAATCCATGATATTCTTGTTCAAAGATGGTCCTGCCGAAACAACAATTACCGGAATATCCTCCGGCAAAATTCCATGCAGCGCATCTATGCTATACCCCTCATACAAATAGGGCAGGTTATGGAAGGTGTTCTTTGCCTTTACATCCGTATAACGCACTAAGGTATTCCAGGTTACACTTAACCTCTCGATATACGCTTTTAGCTTTTTCACAAAGCCTTCTACCTGTTCCCGGAACAGACTGCTGTAGTTCCCGGAGGTATAACATTTGAGGAATGTCATGTTATCATAAGAGATCATCAAATGAAAATAGGCTTCTGCTTCCACCTCATTCATTCCTTCCACAATAATACCTACCGGCACATCCAGCTGAAACAGAAAAGACAGGTCTACTTCTTCTATCGCCCTGCGGAACAGTTCAAAGGAAGGCTCATAGATCAGGATGTTCGAGGTCTTTGGCACAGCCTCCATAATCCGGCGGATATGGCAGCCATTGGAAACCCCGATAATTACCACTGGCGTATATTCTTCAATTTTCCCCTGCTGCCACAGCCAGCGTTCAACTACCGCTGAAGGGGCGTATTTCCCGTTCAGATAAAGTACTCTGCCATTGTCATCTACTTTCAGGATCGTATCTCCCATCAGGCTCTGCTCTGCAATGACATTGAAATTACGCTTTTTTCGTTTTATATGTTCAAGCTGCTCTGCCCATACAGGATATTTCTGACGTAAGGCACTCATATTTTTTTCATATATCGGTTTATTCATCAGGAGCCTCTCTTTGCAATTCTGTCCCTATATAATCAAAAATTTCTATTAATCCATATCTCAAAACGTCTGCTAAATAGACGGGGTCTTCCTGTTCAATTCCATACAAAATATCATTTAATACCTGTAACACATAATTTGAGTTTATTTCTATTGGAATGACTGTATCCTGTGCCATGTCAAATAAGGTAATAATTGCCTGATTCAGCAATGGGAGACATGATTTTAGCTCTTCCATATATGCTTCCCCTTGCTCTATCTTTGATGCAATAGATTCAATGCAGTCCCTCTGCTGCTGTAATCCTTCTAAAAAATTTTCCATGTTTTAATCCCATTTCATATATCAGAAAAAAGAGTTGGCTTTCGCCAACTCTTTTTCAAGACTACACAATTACTGCAACAAAGATAATACGCCCTGCGTAGACTGATTTGCCTGAGCCAGCATAGACTGTCCTGCCTGAGCAAGAATGTTATTCTTGCTGTACTCAACCATCTCAGATGCCATATCTGTATCACGGATACGAGACTCAGCTGACTGGGTGTTCTCAGCTACGTTATCCAGGTTTGCGATGGTGTGCTCTAATCTGTTCTGTAATGCACCAAGTGCAGATCTCTGGCTGGATACGTTATTGATGGCGTTCGCAACCATTGTAACAGTAGCCTGTGCCTTCTGGTAAGTATCAACGTTGGGCGCGCTAACAGTTACACTGTCATAACCTGCTACCTTGAAGATCTGTGCTGCACAGGCTGCCATAGAACCGATCTGGGCACGTGCTGCAGCAGAAGCAGTATATGCATAGTTATTGCCATTTACTACAAAGCCTGATGTTGTCCCGGTAATAGAATTGATCATCACCTTTGTCAGGACTGCATTACAGGTTGCACGTGCTGCAATAGATGCTCGCAGAGTAGCAGAAGCGCCTACAGCAACCTTCTGATTCTTTACCGTCTCATTTGTGGTAATATAAGACGCTGCACCCGGAGCCTCAATTTCTTTCAATCCAATTGCCCGTGCATTCATAGCTGCGATGTTGATGGTGATCTTCTGGTTCTCATTAGCGCCAACCTGAAGGTTTCTTCCTGTGAAGCCGCCATCCAGCAGGTTCTGCTTATTGAACTGTGTGGTCTGAGATACGCGGTCGATCTCCTCGGTCAGTGCTGTAAGCTCCTGATTGATAGCATCGCGGTCGATGTTCTGGTTGGTGTCATTTGCACCCTGTACTGCCAGCTCGTTCATTCTCTGCAGAATGCTGTGAACTTCATTCAGAGCACCTTCTGCTGTCTGAATCAGGGATACGCCGTCCTGTGCGTTCTTGGATGCACGGTTCAAGCCGCGGATCTGGCTTCTCATCTTCTCGGAAATCTTTAATCCTGCAGCGTCATCGCCTGCACGGTTGATCTGATAACCAGAGGATAACTTCTCGGATGATTTTGCCTGACCAGATGTGGTAACGCCCAACATTCTGTTGGAATTCATAGCTGTAAGATTGTGCTGTACTACCATTGCCATAATTAATTCCTCCTTGAATTTACTGCAGCTTCCATGCTGCAGGATTGATATTTATCCTGATGGGATATCCTATCCCTTCGGATCTACATTGTCTTCTGCCGCCCCAGCCCCTAGGATAGCTGTGATTGGCAGGACGCAACTTTTTGGTTAAAATGTTGCGTTGTTTATTTACACTCTATATATCGGAATGTAATTTGAATACTTTAGCCCTTTTTGAAAAATTTTTCATAACATTTTTTCTTCCATTTATATCATCTCTCTTGGCATTATGGAATTCCACAAGATATAGATGCCGGTACGGTATCGTATCCCATGGATTGTTATTTACTTATTATTTAAAACAGCAATTCGCCGGCACGGATGCCGGCGAAAGCCCTCTTACTGATGGTACAGTACCTTGTATCTCTCATAGTACATATTTGCCGTCTCCTCATTCAACTGAAAACGGCGCTGCAGCTTCTCCAAAATACGCCCTCTGGGAACCTGCTCCTCCAGGTTGTCAAGAACAAATGCCTCAATACCTTCCTCACGGCCTTCCTTGATCCCTCTCTCATGGCCTTCCTTCAAGCCCTCTTCTATAAAATATTCCGACCAGTTGCACACGTTCTGCATCCTCCCTTCCAGCTCTTCTGTCATTATCATTCCATATTCCTCTGTTAAAATACGCTTTTTTTCCTCTATACTTTTCTGGGAAAACAGATTCTCCAGCATATGGATCAGACGGTTTCTGGATTCCTCTAATTCTTTTCCCTCCCGGATATGGATAATAATCCCCTTCATCAGACCAATTTCTTCCGGCTCCGCCTCCTTGCCAAAGGTATTTTCCTGTATCAGGCTGATTTCCTGAATATAATCTCCGTCTCTCTCATTCCCCAGGCAGATCCAAATACTCCTCACAGGCTTCAGGCTGTCATAATCACTGTGAAAAAATTCTGTATGCTTCTGGGCGGAAACCATCCTGGCCAGATAAAAAATAATCCTGTTTTCCAGGTGGTATCCCAGCTTGGGCGGTTCTGTCCACCTCTGAGCCTCCAGGTTGATCAGAAACTTGATCGCCATTCCTTTGTGGTATACCGTAAACCGAATATCGTAATATACGGTCCCTTCCCCCGGGATGCTGTCTTCCGTATTGGCTCCCTGCACACGCCCCAGGTTTGACAGGCCCGGAGCCACCGGCCGGATCCCGATTTCAATATCATCACCAATACAGGATATGATCTCACGGATCTCCATATCCCGAAATTCCTTCACCGCATACTTCAGGATCCAGGCCAGTATCTGCTTGTCTGCCAGCAGATACTTTACATTCGTATCATAAAAGCTTGCTTCATTGGTGGCCGCAATTGCCTGCGCCAGATAAGTTCCTGCCATATATTCTTCCTTTCTTTTGTCAGGAAGAACCATCCGTCTCCCTGCAGTATTATGGGATTGTAAGCAAGGAGTTCGAATTGCATAAGACCGGCAGGAGACATGCTCCCTGTCCGACAGAATGAAGAATTTTTGAATTCATTGCTTAAGGGGATTGTAGCACAGAGAAATGAAAATTACAATCCCCATTTTATCCTTTTATGGATGATGTTAGGTTCAAAGTTACAGTTCAGAGGTCGGCTTGACCGAAAGAAACCGATGGTATAGACTATATT
>CAJUQB010000057.1:25108-31435 GCA_910588285.1 uncultured Lachnospiraceae bacterium | reverse complement strand
CGTTAATTACAGCCCTCTGTATCAAAGCAGAGGATGGCGGCCATGTATTCTACCGCCAGGAACGCTGTACCATCCATGAGAGACGGTTTTCCATCTACAAGTTCCGCAGCATGGTAGAGAATGCGGAGCAGGTGGGCGGTGCACAGCTGGCAAAGGAAAATGACAGCCGGATTACCGGGGTGGGGGCTTTTATTCGGAAAACAAGAATTGACGAGCTGCCACAGCTTTTAAATGTTCTGAAAGGTGACATGAGCCTGGTGGGGCCCCGGCCGGAACGGCCGGAATTCATAGAGGAAAATGTGAAGAGCATTCCAGAGTTTGCATATCGGACGAAGGTGAAGGCAGGGCTGACCGGGTATGCCCAGGTGTATGGGAAGTATAATACCGGATTCCTGGACAAGCTGAAATTGGACCTGCTCTACATACAAAAACAATCGCTATGGCTGGATTTGAAGATTATGGTTATGACGCTCAAGGTTGTGTTCACCAAGGAAAGTACGGAAGGAATCTAACGTATGGATTTATATTGTGACATTGTATCAAAAAAAGAAAAAATAGCTGTGGTTGGCCTTGGCTATGTGGGAATGCCAATTGCAGTTTCCTTTTCTGCCAAAGCAGATGTAATAGGCTTTGATTTGAACCACGACAAAATCAAAGCTTATCAGAGTGGTATTGATCCAACAAAGGAAGTGGGGGATGAATTGATTCGGAATTGCTCTGTAGCATTCACCACAGATGAAAGCAAATTAAAGAAAGCAAAATTTATAATTATTGCAGTTCCTACCCCAGTCAATATGGATCACACGCCAGATCTTTCGCCGGTTGAATCAGCCAGCCGCATGGTTGGCAGGAATCTCCGGAAAGGGGCTGTTGTAGTATATGAATCTACTGTTTATCCAGGAGTAACAGAGGATGTTTGCATTCCTATTTTAGAACAGGAATCCGGGCTTACCTGCGGAACAGATTTTAAGATCGGTTATTCCCCGGAACGGATTAATCCAGGCGACAAGGTGCATCGCCTGGAAACCATTACCAAGATCGTATCCGGAATGGATGAAGAAACCCTGGACATTGTTGCCCGTGTATATGAACTGATTATAGCTGCAGGCGTATATCGTGCAGAATCGATCAAGGTGGCTGAAGCGGCAAAAGTAATAGAGAATTCCCAGCGAGATATCAATATTGCGTTTATGAATGAATTATCCATTGTTTTCCACAAAATGGGAATTGATACAAAGTCCGTATTAGAAGCCGCTGGAACCAAATGGAATTTTCTGAAATTTTCCCCGGGTCTGGTCGGTGGACACTGTATAGGCGTTGACCCCTATTATTTCACCTATAAAGCAGAGCGCCTTGGATACCATTCCCAGATTATTTTATCGGGCCGAAGAATTAACGATGATATGGGAAAATATGTTGCGGAAAATCTGATCAAAAATCTGATTGCTGCAGACATTTTGGTCAAAAATGCCCGTGTCCTCATTATGGGGCTGACATTTAAAGAGAACTGCCCGGATGTGAGGAATACAAAAGTGATTGATATTATCCAGGAGCTGGAAGGATACGGCATTCAGCCTATGGTGTGCGATCCCCTGGCAGATCCGGCGGAAGTAAAGAAGCTCTATGGAATCCACTTAACATCATATCAGAAGACGGAAAATCTGGATGCCATTGTTCTTGCTGTAGCGCACAGGGAATTCCTGGAAATTGAAGTATCCGATCTGCTTGACAGATATCGTTTATCCCAAAAGGATAAACGGGTTTTCCTAGATGTGAAGGGTGTTTTCGACAGAAAGACTATGAATGAACATTGTATCTACTGGAGGCTGTAATGTTTGATCTACCATTGGTATCCATTGTGATTCCGATCTATAATTCCGAAGACTATTTGGATGCTGCAATCCGGTCTGTGCTTAACCAGACCTATGAACAGTGGGAGCTCTGGCTGGTGGATGATTGTTCTGTGGATCGCAGTGCTGCGATTGCCCAAAAGCATGCTGCGGCTGATGAGAGAATCCATTATGAAAGGCTGAAGGTAAACAGCGGTGCTGCCATAGCCCGGAATGTGGGGATAAGCAGAGCAACCGGCCGCTACCTGTGCTTTCTGGACGCAGATGATTTATGGCATCCGGAAAAATTAGAACAGGAGGTTTCATTCATTACAAAAAAGAATTGTAAAATTGTTTTTTGCGCTTATGATATGGTGGATTCAGAAGGAAATTCCCTGCATAAAGCAGTGTATGTTCCAGAACGGATTAATTATAAAACGCTGCTTTATAATAATATTATTTTTACTTCAACCGTGTTAATCGATATAAGCTACTTTGGTAAATTTGAAATGCCAAACCTACGGGCAGGACAGGATCTGGCAACCTGGCTGATGCTGTTAAAAAGATGTGACTATGCTTATGGATTGAACGAGATTCTAGCCTCCTATCGCCAGGTATCTACTTCAATATCTCATAGTCTAAAAAACAGGATTGTCCGAACCTGGAATGTATACCGCAAAGCAGAGAAGCTATCTATTATAAAAAGCAGCTATTATTATTTGTTACATACATTGATAACACTAAAAAAGCGGAAAAGGGTTCGCTGATTTATTATGAATAAAATGATAGTCCTTCCAGGAACCATTAGTTCCAATTTTTTTACAAACGAATTGCCGTATATCAAGAAATATTTTAAAATTGCTGCAATAATTGCCTACCAGGAGCCTGCACACAAGATTATGGACATTTTATCTGATGATCAATTACCTGCAACATTGATAAAAGATAAGAATATAAAGGTTCTGTTCTCCAGGCGTTTTTGGAAATGGCTGTTCTGCAAAGACACGATCAGGGAGATCAGGCAGAATGTACATGGGAAATGCTGGATAAAAAAGTTATTTTATATTCTTTATTATGGATGTTTCTGTACACAGGCTTGTCAGGCCTTTGATCAAATTTTAGGTACATTGGCAGAGGGGGAAACCATATATCTGTACTCTTATTGGCTGAGCAGGCCGGCCTATGCCATAAGCTATTATCGTATGACACATATGGATGATCCACGGATCAGACACATCATCTCCAGGGCCCATGGTTACGACTTGTATGTGGAGAGGAATGGGGTTCACTATCTGCCGTTCCGCCAGACGATCAACAGCTATCTTGACAGCATACATTTTATTTCAGAGGATGGAAGAAAATATTTTCAGAAGAACTATCCGTTTTCCAGGGAGGGCGCATCAAAGCAGGTTAGCCGTCTGGGTACATATAATAAGGAAGGTTTTTATAAAAAAATATACTCCAAGCAAAAGATCTGTATTATTTCCTGTTCCGCAGCCAGGCAGGTAAAACGTTTAGACTTAATGATCGACCTTTTTGCACAGCTGAAGGAAGATGTTCACTGGATTCATATCGGTGACGGCGAGCTATTGGAAGAAATGAAAGCATATGCCGCTGCAAAGCTTCCGGCTGGCAAATTCACATTTCTCGGCCAAGTAGATAACGACAAAATCTTGGAACAATATGAGAAATACGATGCGGATTTTTTCCTAAATCTCAGTGATTCCGAGGGAATTCCGGTATCCATGATGGAAGCCATGTCCTATGGGCTGCCCTGTATCGGAAGAAATGTTGGCGGAATGGGAGAAATCATCGATGAAACGACTGGCTTGCTCCTTCCTTCCAAGCTGGGGGAAATAACCAGAATTCAGCAATTTATACAGATGCGTCTTGGCGATGTGGCGGCATATACAGAAATATCCGGAAATTGCCGGATAAAATGGGAAACAAAATATAATGCTTTAAAAAATTATGAAACATTTTTTGGAGGATTGAGCAATGGCTAGCGCATTTCTACCGGTTGTAAAGAAATGGGGCCGGATGTTCCAGGGAACCAGCGTTTTACATATGGAACAGGGGCTGGGAAAATATTTTGAAAAGGGAGCCATTAAGGGTTATTACAGTGATCTGCGGCATAAGGTGCAGGGGAAGATTGATGAGAAGGGCATTCCATATAATATAACGAATTATGGAACGCGTGTTTACTTCTGCATTGCAATTTTTCAATACGGACTGGGATGCTATGATCTATACCTGGAAACCCAGACACCAGAGTATTTGGAGCGCTTCCGAAAAACAGCTGATTGGGCCCTTGAGCATCAGGAGCCAGGCGGCAGCTGGGACGCGTTCTCCTTTGCAGAGGACAGCGCGCCCTACTCTTCTATGGCACAATCCGAGGGAGCATCCCTGCTGCTCCGTGCACATCGGGAATTTGGGGATGCAGAATATCTGACCGGCGCCCAAAAAGCCATTGATTTTATGCTGACTCCTGTGGCGCAGGGGGGAACGGCAGAATATAAGGATGGATGCCTCACGTTATTGGAATACACAGACAAGGGACTTATCCTTAACGGCTGGATTTTTTCTATCTGGGGGCTTTATGAATATACGCTGGCAGTACCTGATAAAAAATATCAGCTGCTGCTTACCAATACTGTAGATGCGTTGGAGAAAATGCTGCCCATGTTTGATTACAGGTATTGGAGCAATTATGACCTGGATCATCATATTACCAGTCCCTTTTACCATAGCCTGCACATTGCACAGCTAAAAGTGATGTATCAGCTTTTTGATAAGAAAATTTTTGATTTCTATGCTGAGAAATGGAACAGCTACCGCTCAAAAAGGTGGAACCAGTACCGGGCTATTTTCAAAAAGGGATTTCAGAAAATAGGAAGTGTCAAGCATAGCATTATATTAGTAGAATAAACCTTATGAGGGAAAAGGATGGAACTATTTTTCAATATTTTAGTAATTGTAAACATCATCGTTGCATTATTTAATAGCTACGTTTATTTAAAGAACTGGAAAAAGGGATCGCTGCTCTACTTTTTGCTGGCATGCCTTTGGCCTGTTACGCGGATCCACGGCATGGTAATATCTTATGAAATACTGGGCTTTTGTTTCCTGATTCCCAGCATTGCCTTTCGTATCTTCCGGTTTCGCGATGTGGCATGGAAAAAAGAGCTTATTTTTTATGCAATATGGATATTCCTTTTAGGCATATCAACATTAATCAGTGTTGGCAGGCATCACACATCCATTAATTTTATTTTACTGTTTTCCTATTTTCGCTATTTTGTTTTATCTCTATTGTTGTTACAGGAAAACGCAATAAAGGATTATCTGGGAAAATTTTTCGGTATTGTTGTGCCGATTAATATGATTGTCTGTTTGCTGCAGGTATATGTTCCCAATAGCTATAGGTTCTTTTGCAGGCTGTTTGTAAAAAGGGATGACATTCTTCCCCACATTGCAGCAAATGGCGGTGATTACGGGCGGCTGTACGGTACATTTTCCATATGCACACAATTAGCTATTTTCGCATTAATCAGCACGACATTTTATTTGATCCAGTATTTGTTTCGGGAGAACAGCAGGAAGAATCTTATCTATCTGACCATGTCTGTGATCCTTGGGATTGGCTCTGCCTGCAAAGCATATTTTTTAGGAAGTGTCATTTTGATCTTATATGTGATTTGCGGTGTCATCATTGTGAAGCTGATCCAAGTAATAAAAAAGAAACCAATATCCATATTGAAAAAACCGGATTTTAGGCAGATGGTTCAGATTGTGGCAGCTGTCTTAGTTGTCGGATTTTGTACGGTCAGCTTTAGTGATTCGGTCTATATTCAGTATTACTGGAATGCATCCTTTGCAAATTTTGCCAAATCCATGGGAGTACGATTTTCCGGGCTGAGTAATATGGACAGCCTGCCGGAGGATGCGCTATTGCCGGAGGAAGAGCTGTCAGAGGAAGGACTGCCGGAACAGCCGATCGGAACCACAATAGATATGCTATCCTCTCTGGATACATTGGAGCGTATTGTCGGTGTTGGGGCTACACGTCCATATCAGGAATTTGTCGGTGATTCTGAATGGCTGATGCTGTATCATCACACTGGGATCATTGGGATTGTGATACTTGCCATTTGGCTGATTCTGATGCTGGTAAACAGCTTGAAAAGGCTGCAGGTCGATCATGTGATCTATGTGGGATTCACAATTTCTGTAGCAATTGGACTCTTGATGATATCAAGCGTTCTGGGAACCATGGTGCTTTCACATGTGATGGCAGATAGGAAAGATGATCATTGGCAAAGTCTGTTGTTGGATGGTAAGGCATCAGGCTGAATCACAGAATCAGGTGAGGAATTTTATGAAAAATATCTTATTCGTAATCGGCCAAATGAGAAATGGGGGAGCCGAGCGTGTAACAGCCCTATTGGCAGGCAAATTGATTGAATATAACTATAGAGTTGGCATCATTATATACCGC
>CAJUQB010000057.1:0-25098 GCA_910588285.1 uncultured Lachnospiraceae bacterium | reverse complement strand
CACTTCATCCGAAAATAGAGCAATTCCGGCTGCCAAATAAGAATTCGAATCACCAGGGAAATGTTGTATCCAGAAGGATAGACCGGATGCGTTATATCAGAAAGACGATAAGGAACTTTCAACCGGATTGTATCATCCCAATCCTTGATGTAATGGCAGAAGAGCTTCTTCTTCCCAATATGGGATATCATATCCCTATAATTGTCACTGTACGCGACAAACCAGTCAATTTAGGATTGCTCCATAATATATTGCGGAGAATTGCATTTCGAAAAAGTAGGGCCGTCTTTTTGCAAACAGAATCGCAGAAACAATTTTTCGGGTCACAATTATTAAAAAAGGCATTTGTTGTTCCAAATCCTGTTTCTGACCATATGATTGAATTGGGAAATTCATATAAATACAGAGAACGTATTGTAGACATTGTTTCCTTTGGCAGGCTAGATACGAAAAAGAATCAGAAGCTGCTCATTCAGGCTGTATTTCAGGTACATAAAATATATCCAAATATACGGCTCCGTATTGGAGGGCTTGGAAAAGAATACGATTCTTTAAAAAATATAATTTTTCAGCTGAATGCCCAAACATATATTCAGCTTATTGGTTGGGTTAATGATATTTCTCAAATCCTTTTAGGAGCAGATTTATTTATTTTATCTTCCGATTATGAGGGATTTCCCAATGCATTACTTGAGGCGATGGCATTAGGCATTCCATGTATATCCACAGACTGCCCCACAGGGCCAGCTGAATTATTAGGGAATAATGAACGCGGTATATTAGTGCCGGTTGGGGATGTCTGTCAGATGGCCAATGCAATTATATATTTGATGGAGCATCATAATAAGGCTGTACAGTATGGGATTGCTGCTCGTCAATACGTTGAGGAGGAATTAACAGAGGATCGTATAATAAAAAAATTTATTGCCAGTTTAGAGAAGTATATTACAACTAATTAGGGAGAATACCAATGGAAAGCATTAAATTCAGTGTGATTGTACCTGTATATAATGTAGAAAAATATTTAAAGGCATGTATTGATTCCATTATTCATCAAAGCTTTCGTTCCTTTGAAATAATTTTGGTGGATGATGGTTCAACAGATCAAAGCGGTTTATTATGCGACAGCTATGTAAAGCGATACCCACAAATGGTTTCTGTAATTCATAAACAAAATGAAGGCTTACTCTCTGCACGACGCACTGGTTTGAAATCTGCACATGGTACATATATTTGTTTTGTTGATTCTGATGATATGATACGGGAAGACACATTAGAAAAGATTCATACTATTATAGAAAAATATCATGCAGATATGGTTGTTTTTGGCATGAAGCGTATAGATGGACTTGGCCGGATACTGGAAAAAATAGACTACATATTTGAAGAGGGAATTATAGAAAAGGAATATTTTTTTGAAAAATTATTAATAAACGAAGAGCTTAATTCCTTATGTACTAAGGTTTGCAAATACACGCTGTTTGATGTGAAACGAGATTATTCAAGCTGGTATTTTATTTCCCAGGGCGAGGATTTACTGCAAAGCCTCCCTGTTATAAATGCCGCAAAGAAAATCTATTATTTAAGAGAATCCTTATATTTTTATCGCAAGAATTTTGAAAGCATCACTTATACATGCCAGAAAGAGCGGTATTATGGTTTACAGATTATACTGCCGTTAGTTTATGACTATATGGTTCGCTTGGGTTTTAACTCTCAAGAAAATATTTCTTTGTTTTACAGATATTGCCTGTCCACATTGTGGGCCTGTATCTATCCGTATGTTCAGTCAGGTGCCCGGCAAAAAGAATGTAGGAGCTATTTTAAAAAAATATATGCATTTGAATTTGTAAAAAATCCCAGAGTATATCTAAAAAAAATGAAATGTAAGAACAGGCGCGAATATATAGAAAAAATAGCTCTGCAGCTATTTTATATGCGAAGCTGGAGCTTATTGGTATTATTTCTTAGAACTGTAAACACGATCATAAATATTCGACATAGTCGAGTACCAAGATCATAAACGTTATTAATGAATGGAGAAAACATGGTCTCTGGAAAAAAAGTAAGCATAATCCTCCCCGTTTATAATGGCTCTCAATATTTGAAGAATTCCATTGATAGCATATTGAGGCAAACCTATACCAATTTTGAATTGATCGTGGTGGATGACTGCTCCACAGATTCTACACCTGATATTTTACGTGAATATGCGTCGAGGGATAATCGTGTCAAGGTTATACGGAATACAACAAACCAAAAGCTGCCAAATTCATTGAATATCGGATTTTCAAAGGCGGATGGTGATTATTTCACTTGGACATCAGATGATAATTGTTACCTTGATACTGCCTTTGAGACAATGGTTAATTTCCTGAATAAGCATTTCAGTTATGGAATGGTATATACAGATATGTTCCTGATTGATGCGGAGGGGAACATATTGCGAAAAAGTAGACAGCCGGATCCCGTGCATTTTTTGTATCGCTGTGCAGCAGGTGCCTGCTTTTTATATAGAAGGAAAATTGCGAAAGCAGCAGGCGAATATGACTCACAGCTTTTTCTGGCAGAGGATTATGATTACTGGCTGCGTATATATCAGATAAGCCAGATAAAACATTTGAGACAATACCTATACTGCTATAGATCTCATGGAAAGAGTTTAACCAGTACCAAATACAATAAGATAAAAATACAGACAGGCAAAGTCTTGGATAAGCATTTTCCATATATAATGGCTCATATTCCGAACCGCAGAATATTGTATGCATTTTTGGATCAATATGCATTATGTAAAGGGGAGCAGGAAAAAGAACTGTTGCTACGCTTCAAAAAGCAATACAGGGGATATGGACTACACCGGGTTATTTATAATAGTACACAGCTAGTACAAAGAATCTATGCACACATGAACAGGAAGAGACATAAATGAAAGAAAAATATATGACACATATAAAATCCAGAAATGGATGGTTTGATATTAATATAAAAGAATTATTTCAGTATAAAGATTTAATCTTGCTATTTACGAAAAGAGATATCTCTGTTATGTATAAGCAAACAATATTGGGGCCTTTATGGCTGATTCTAAATCCCCTAATCACAGTATTGCTGTATTCCTTTGTTTTTGGCAGCGTTGCTGGCCTATCTACAGATGGCAGCCCACATTTGGCATTCTATCTTACCAGTAATGCACTATGGTCATACTTTGCTACATGCCTGTCCCAGACATCCACTACCTTCACTACCAATGCGGCAATTTTTGGAAAGGTTTATTTTCCGCGTCTGACAATGCCTATATCAACTGTCGTAACAGGGATTTTAAATTTGCTGGTACAGATTATGATGCTGGTTGTTGCCTTATTTCTATATAAACTGCAGGGTATTCCAATTGGGACAAACTGTAATATACTGTTAGTTCCTGTTCTGATCCTTCAAATAGCACTGTTGGGACTGGGATGTGGAATTATAGTATCAGCGCTCACAACAAAATATCGAGATCTTGTAATTGTGGTTACCTTTGGAGTCCAGCTTTGGATGTATGCCAGCCCAGTTGTATATTCTGTCACACAGATTCCGGCAGGTATCTATACAGTTTATATGTTAAATCCGGTAGCTCCAATTATTTCCGTTTGGCGGTATGCCTTTCTTGGAAGCGGCATTCCTCCCTATTTTTATTGGGGCATCAGCTGGATTACAACAATACTTATATTATTTATCGGTATTGTATTGTTTAGCAAAGTAGAAAAAACTTTTATGGATACGGTGTAGAAATGACAGATACAATGATAAAAATTGAAAATTTAAAAAAAAGGTATCGGCTTGGGACAATCGGCGGTACAACCCTGAATGCAGAACTGAAAAGCTGGTGGGCTAGAAAACGTGGAAAAGAGGATCCCAATCTGAAACTAGATCAAAGCTACAGTAGTGTAATCAAAACTTTCTGGGCATTGGATGGAATTAACCTCGAGGTAAAAAGAGGGGAAGCACTGGGGATTATTGGTGCTAATGGCGCCGGAAAATCCACATTGCTTAAAATATTATCCCGGGTGACTGCACCCACAGAAGGGGATATTTGGCTTAATGGAAGGGTTTCCAGTATGCTGGAGGTCGGAACCGGTTTTCACGGAGAACTAACTGGTCGAGAAAATATTTATATGAATGGCGCCATACTGGGAATGAGTAAAAAGGAAATAGATACAAAAATAGATTCTATCATCGAATTTTCAGAATGCCGGCAATTTATTGACACCCCCGTAAAGCGGTACTCTTCTGGTATGTATGTAAAACTGGCCTTTGCTGTAGCCTCTCACCTCGACTCAGAGATACTTGTCATGGACGAAGTTTTGGCAGTTGGGGATATGAAATTTCAGAAGAAATGTCTTGGAAAAATGGGGGATGTAGCTGCAAATGAGGGAAGGACTGTGCTGTATGTGAGCCACAATATGGCCACCATAAGAAATCTATGTACCAGATGTGTAGTTCTGAATAAAGGAAAAATGATATATGATGGCAGCGTAGAGGACGCTATTGCTGTTTATATGGATGCAAATAGAGGAAATTTACAAAAAATGTATGATTTTTCCGAGGCACCAAGAAGCTCCAATATCTTTGGGAAAAAAGTACACATTAATAGATTTGAATTTTTAAACAAAGAAATGCCCACATACTTTCCTTATGAAGATCTTATATTTCGGATTAACTGGACCGGAATCGAAGATACCGGTGAATTACGTGTAAGATTGGAGATTCACTTTGCGGATTCAACATCAGCTGGGATGGCAGAATCAAAGGTCTTTTCAAAAAGTTATGTAGGAACTGAACAGGAAAGTACCTTCCGCTTTCCATTAAAAAATCTGGCAGGTGGCTCTTACTATTTCCGCCTTTCAATCTTTACTTTGGAATCTGGCGGCGGCTATCATGTAGCTGTTGACGAAGGAGCAAGCAATATTTATTTTGAAGTGGAAGATTATGTAGTTGACCAGACAAGATGGCTTCGTCAATATTGGGGCAGTGTCCGATTTGATAACATCGAACTATTGGAGGAATAATAATGTCAATTATAAACAGAATTCTGAGCAGGAAATCTTATTCTCTTAGTAAGGAGTATGAAAACGCACAAAAAATACTTAGTGAAGCAAAAAGTATTGTTGATCTGGGATGCGGTTCGAATCCTCATCCCAGGGCATGTGTTGCTGTTGATAAATATAAGGATTGGGAGGAACCCTGGTTTGGAGAGGGGCCTGTACAAATAAACAGAAAAATAAAAGCTCAAAAAAATTGTAATCCATTTGACATTCTTCTAAATGAAGGGAATTGGTATCATGGCATCCATAGATATAAAAAATTAACTAATTATCTGCAGAGATATTGGTATGGTCATTCCAAAAGTATTGAAACATGCTTTGTATGGAAGGATAGTTTCGATTTTCTAATTGTATATAAAGACGGGTCATTTAAAACATCTAAGATTTCATGAATTGTAATTCGTATGTTTATCAAGGAGCGTCAATATATGAAAAAGATTGTAATTGTACCTAGCGACCCAATTCATGCATATATAAAGGAAGGATTTTCGGAACATCAACTAAATGACTATTTTAATCCTCAAGATTATTTTGATGAAGTTTATTGTCTTTCTCCATGGCAGGAGCCTTTTCAACGAATTGGGAACATCCTTTGTATAAAAGCGCATCCACGCAATTTTTCTAAAATAATTATGAAAATACGACCAGATGTTGTACGGGGATATGATGGATGCAAATGTGCAGATTGGCTGACTGTAAATAGAGTTGCTGGCATTCCCATTGTTATATCTGCACATGATAAGCGCTCCAGCTGGATTAGCGATTCTTTGAAATATGCCGATGGGGTAATTTACATATCAAATGCGGTTCGTGATGCGATAACAGAGAAGGTTGACATAGAAGCAGAACGATTGTATATGCTTCCAAACAGTATTAATACAGACGTATTTTCTCCAAAGTCAGATTCCGCATATTTTTCTATGTTAAATACCAAATATGGCAGTGGAAAACATATTCTACATGTAGGACGTAAAGCAGTAGAAAAAAATCTGGATACGGTTATTAGAGCATTGACATTTTTAGCTCCAGAGTACAGCTGCCTGTTTGTAGGAAAAGGAAATACCAGCTATTATGAGTCTTTGGCAAAAAGCTTAGGGGTAGCTGATCGTTGCTTTTTTATACAAAGTATTGCGAATGAAGAATTGCCATACTACTATTCCTGGTGCGATTGTATGTGTACCCCCTCTCTCACAGAAGGATTCGGCATAGTATTTATTGAGGCTGCTGCCTGTGGTGCTGTTATTGTAACATCAGATATAATACCAATGAATGAATATCTAACGAATGGAGAAAGCGCTATTTTAGTAAAGGACTTCCAAAATCCGCAAAAGATAGCAGCCGCTATTAGCTTAGCTTCTGAAAAAAATGTGGCAAATTCAAATATAAAAAGGGCCGCCAGACAGGTTGGGTTAAAATTTTCAAAAAATAATATTAGCCAATATGAAATCGATATCTATAAACGTATTATTTCACAGAATACGTACAATGTAAAAAATAGAACCCTGAGAACATTGAGAAAGGTCTGGTTATATCCTTATTAAAAAACGAGGAAAGAATATGGAGGAGTATATGTGCAATTATTCAGAACCATTAGATAAAGATGGATGGTCAGAACACTATAATATCAGCAGTCTACATCAGGTTATAGATAGCATCAAGGATGGAACTGTACAGATCTGGGCAAAGGAACTGTGCCATATTATTTCCGAAAACGAGAGCTGTCTCGAAATTGGCTGTGGAACAGGAATCAGCTCGCTATGGCTTGCAAAACATAATCGAAAGGCATGTGCTCTGGATTATACAGAGTCATCCATTGAGCTTGTCAATACGGCTGCAAAAGAGCTTGGACTTACAATTAATACAGTAGTGGCTGACGCAACAAAGGAATTGCCATTTCCAGATAATGCGTTTGATGTGATCTTTCAGAGTGGACTATTAGAGCATTTCTCTACTGAAAGGCAGATCCAATTACTAAGAGGTTGGAAAAGGTATTGTCGAAGAATGGTATCTATTATTCCTAATGCAGCTTCTCTTCCATACCGGGTAGGAAAACAGATTATGGAAGACAATAAAACATGGGAATATGGATTAGAAATCCCAAAACACAGCATGGCAAAAGAGTTTCTTCTGGCCGGCATAGAGGTGGAAGAAGAATATAGCATAGGAAGTGAATGGGCTCTGCGCTTCCTACCACCAAGGCATTCCCTTAGAAAGATGTTTGCAAAATTGCAGAGACAAGGGATTGATTTAGATTGCATAATGCAGGGCTATCTTCTGGTAACAATAGGAAGATGCACAAACTAAATTTTCGTTCTTTTACAAGTACAATAAATGCTGTCAAAAAGGAGTTGGACATATATTAATGGAAAGCAAAATACATATTTTCAATAAGGCATTGGCCTGGATTAAAACCAATACGATCAGCGGAAAGGGAATCGCTGTCACTTCCGAAAAGAAAGTAATATATCCTGAAGTAACTGGCTATTTTATTCCAACATTGCTCTTATGGGGAGAAAGAGAATTAGCAGCTTCATATGCTTCTTATTTGTGCAGTATCCAAAAACCAGACGGAGCCTGGCATGATTATGATGATAAGGATCCCTATGTATTTGATTCTGCACAAATCCTAAAAGGGCTTATTAGCATACGCGATCTGTTGCCTATGGTTGATGATCATATTATGAAAGGTGTGGATTGGATTCTGTCCAATATGCAGCCAGATGGAAGGCTGATAACCCCGAATCAGGATGCATGGGGGACCAACGAAGATTTTTGTTCTGAATTAGTACATGTATATTGTCTGTCTCCTATTCGGGATGCCGGAAGAATCTTTAACAGGCCGGATTACCTTGCAGCGGCAGATAAAATCCTACACTATTATAAGACGAAAAAGCTAGATCGTATTGCCAGTTTCAGCCTTCTCTCCCATTTCTATGCTTATGTAGTAGAAGGTCTCTACGATCTTGGGGAAATAGCGCTGGCCAGAAAATGTATGGAAAATATGAGCAAATATCAAAACAGCAAAGGGGGCATTCGTGGGCTTAGGAATGTTCCGTGGGTTTGCTCAACAGGTATGTTTCAATTAGCGCTTATTTGGTATAAGCTTGGAGAACTGGAAAAGGGTAATAAGATTTTCTATTATGCATGCTCTCTGCAAAATGAATCAGGGGGATGGTATGGCAGCTACCCTGCATCGAAATTTCAAAATGTATTCTGCTGGGGACGGAAAAAGCCTTATTATTTCCCAAATGCTGAGATTAGCTGGGCTAATAAGTATTTTCTGGATGCCCTGGCTTATAAGGAATATCTTGAGTTTGAAAACATGGCCCCAATATTTCTTGAAGAGATCGACAAGACGGATGGAAGGTATGGCCTGATAAGACATTTCGTTGGTAGTTATACAAAAGATGCTGCCATTCCAATTGCGGTTTGTGACATAGGATGCGGCAAAGGACGTTATCTGCGAAGACTGTCTGCTGAATATCCAACAAATGATTACTATGCCATGGACCTGTCGGAAAACGTCATGAAAGATATTTCTTTTGTAAAAGAAAAACGGACAGGGCGTCTGACACAAATTCCTTATACAAATGAAGCCTTCGATTTAGTCTATGTATGCGAGGCATTTGAGCACGCAATTCATTTGGAAGGAGCCTTTAAAGAATTATATCGCATTGTGAAAAACGGAGGCCAGTTTGTTATTATTGATAAGCCGGCAGAGAAGCTGGGGCAAATGGAACTCTATGAATGGGAACAGTGGATATCAGATAGCAAAATCCAAAGCTATACCGATGCCTGTGGAGGAAAGCTTGAGATTATAAAGTCAGTTTCTTATGAGGATGGCAGAGATGACGGCCTGTTCCGGGCATGGATTGTAACAAAATAAGTCCTACATGACAAATAGTGATCAAATAGAAATGGATGGTACATATGAAGGTATTTGCAGTATTTGGAACACGGCCGGAAGCAGTCAAGATGTGTCCGCTGGTACTGGAGCTAAAAAAACACAAAGAAATAGAATGCCTTGTCTGCCTTACCGGTCAACACCGGGAAATGCTATCCCAGGTAATGGAGACCTTTGGTATCAAGGCTGATTATAATCTGGATATTATGCGAAACAGGCAGACTCTGACGACAGTCACTACAGACATATTGGAAAGGCTGGAGCCTGTCCTATATCGTGAAATGCCCAATGTAGTATTGGTTCACGGTGATACGACGACTTCTTATGCAGCAGCTCTTGCGGCTTTTTATCGCCAAATCCCGGTAGGGCATGTAGAGGCCGGTCTCAGGAGCGGCGATATCTATTCTCCATTTCCGGAAGAAATGAACCGCCTGATGACTGACCGGATTGCCACTTATCACTATGCACCAACAGAGCAAAACAGGAGAAACCTTCTTTCCGAAGGAATTGCCGGAAATATATATGTAACAGGGAATACAGTTATAGACGCTTTTTCCTATACCGTAAAAAAGAATTACATATTCCAGAATGCTAAACTGAAACATGTCTCATTTTGGAAACGGCGAATCGTCCTTGTAACAGCTCATAGAAGAGAGAATCTCGGACAGCCCCTAATAAGTATATGCCAGGGAATTAAACGCCTTTCCAGGGAATATCCAGACGTGGATTTTGTTTATCCGGTTCATTTAAATCCAGCGGTAAGGGAAGCAGTATATGCTGTTATAGACAATATTCCGAATATATTTTTGACAGAGCCACTGAATGTACCGGATATGCACAACCTGATTTCCAGATGTTATCTTATTATGACGGATTCCGGCGGCCTTCAGGAAGAAGCGCCCGCGTTTGGAAAGCCAGTATTGGTTTTACGTACAGAAACAGAACGTCCGGAGGCTGTTACCGCTGGTACTGTCAAAGTGGTAGGAGTTGATGAAGCTGCCATTTACCAGGAGGCAAAGAAATTATTGGACAATCCGGATGCTTATCGGCAAATGGCGCAAGCTATTAATCCCTATGGGGATGGACATGCCAGTGAGCGGATTGCGGAGGCATTGCTGGCTTTGAAATAAAAAATCTCATTTTAGTTTATTATTAATAATTGACAGGATATATATTATGTGTGGAATATGTGGATTTGTTCACCATAGAACAATTAGTGAAGAGATATTAAGAATTATGAATCAAACAATTAAATATAGAGGTCCTGATGATGAAGGATATTTCCAGCAGAATATTGAAAATACAGATATGCAGATTGGTTTGGCTCATAATCGTCTATCTATTTTAGATTTGTCATCATTAGGACATCAACCTATGATGAGCTCTGATGGAAATATTGTCGTATGCTTTAATGGAGAAATATATAATTACAAGCAGATACGCAACCTATTACAAAAAAAGAACTACTTATTTAGATCTAATTGTGATACAGAAGTAATACTTTATGCATATATCGAATGGGGTATTTCTTGTATTAACCAGTTTAATGGTATGTTTGCAATATCCCTGTGGGACAAAAGAACCAATACCCTTTTTCTTGCAAGAGACCGTATGGGAGTAAAACCATTATTCTATTACTACAATGAAGGAAATCTTATCTTTGCTTCAGAGTTAAAGCCGATCATGAAATATCCGTTCTTTAAAAAGGAACTGAATGAGTGGGCGCTCTCTGAATATTTGCATTATCAATATATTACAGGGCCAGATACAATTTTTAAAAATACATACAAATTAGAGCCCGGACAGCTATTAAAATTTTCTGATGGCAATATAGAGATATCACCATATTGGAGTGTCACCCAAGCATATACCGGACAAACACAGTCTAATGAAAGCTATTCAGATGCAAAAAAACACTTAAAAGAGCTTTTGCTTGATTCAGTAAGCTTACGAATGATATCTGATGTTCCTGTGGGTGCATTTTTAAGTGGTGGATATGATTCAACACTAATTGTATCTTTAATGAGAGAATTAACATCACACACAGTTAAAACATTTACAGTTGGCTTTAACGAAGTGCAATACAATGAAGCACAATATGCAGAAGCTGTAGCAAAACAACTTGGGACAGAACATTATTGTCAATATTTGCCCATGGAAAAAGCAAAAGCCTATTTAAAAGATATACCCCTGTATTTTGATGAACCTATGGCTGATGCATCTCAAATTGCCACGATATTGTTAGCTAAAGAAACTCGCGAATATGTGACAGTAGCTTTGTCAGGAGATGCAGGAGATGAGCTTTTTTGTGGTTACGAGAAGTATAGCAAGTGTTATGATTTATATAAATATAAGAATATTAGTAAGGTACTAAATTGGATTAATTGTAGGGTTAGCCTTAATGGGCTCCTTGGAAAAGCAGATTCCATGAAATGGAGCAAATTGCTATATGCTAGTAAGCCTGTAGATGTAATTAATGCAGATTATTATGCTTTTTGGGATAAATATCGAGATCTAATTAATGTTGTGAAACGTAATAATAAATATACAGAGATCTCTGAGCTGACAGAAGATATGCGTATGAAATATATGCTCACTGACATGATAACATATCTGCCAGATGATATATTAACAAAAGTAGATAGAGCCACCATGGCTATATCTCTGGAATCAAGGATGCCCTTTTTAGATTATAGAGTTGTGGAATATGCCCTTTCTCTTCCGATGAATTATAAATGTGAAAATAGAAATAAAAAAAGAATTCTAAAAGATATTGCTTATGACTATGTAAACAAGCAATATCTTGATCGACCCAAACAAGGATTTGGAGTGCCTGTTCATGAATGGTTATATGAAGACTTTACAGGAATGACAATGGGGCTCTTAGATACAGATTATATAAAGAAACAGGGGATATTTAACCAATCTACAATAAAGTCAATGGTTAGCAAATTAAAAAAAGTTTTTAGCCCAGAAACAGCAAGACCAATCTGGACCTTACTTGTATTTCAGATGTGGTGGGATAGATATTTTGAAAACTAAATATTCATATATAATAAACGAAAAAACCTTTTATATACAGAAAGGGTAGAACAGCTTATGAAAATAATACAGATTATGCCAGATTTTGGATTAGCTGGCGCTGAGATCATGTGTGAGCATTTGGTATATGAGCTTATAAAAATTGGCGATGACGTGTCAATTATTAGCTTTTATGATTGTCACACTTCTATTACCGAAAGACTTGAACAGGCCGGTGTAAAAATCTTTTATCTAAATAAAAGACCGGGGTTAGATTTATCTATCATACCAAAGATCCGGAGAATTTTGAAGGATGAAAAGCCAGATATCATTCACACACACCGCTATGTTATGGAATATGCAATCCCAGCTGCATATCGGTTAAAAATAAAAAAAATCCATACCATACACAATATTGCATCAAAAGAGAATACAAAATATGGGCAATATCTAAATAGCATATTTTTTAAGTATTGCAATACAATTCCGGTAGCATTAAGTGAAGCTATTTGTGACACACTGATGGAACGTTACAAGCTAGAGCGGGAGCAAATCCCCGTCATATATAACGGCATTTCACTGGATCAATGTATCGTAAAGCAAGACTATGCAATAACAGAGGACATTCATATATTACATATTGGAAGGTATGCGGAATCTAAAAATCATCGTGAAATGCTGAAAGCAATACATGAATTACGGACATCTGGCCGAAAGGTAAATTTAACCCTTGTTGGCGAAGGCCCCTTGCAGAAAGATGTTTGCCAATTGATAAAAGAAAATCATATGGAAAACTATGTCTGTGTCTACGGAATCAGCGGAAATATTTATCCACTTTTACAAAATGCCGATTTATTTATTTTGCCTTCTATTTATGAAGGGATGCCAATGACACTCATTGAAGCAATGGGAAGCGGCTTGCCAATTGTAGCCTCAAATGTTGGAGGAATTCCCAATATGATCACAGATGGGGAAAATGGATTATTATGCACACCGAAATGCAATAGCATTAAAAGCTGTATTGAAAAAATGTTGGATGATCCAGTTGGGAGAGAACGGATGGGAAAAAATGCCATTCGTTCAGCAAAGCAGTTTTCATCTGAACGGATGGGAAAAAACTATCATAACTTATATCAGCAGCTATGAGATTCGTTTATATAGAGAGGTGCCATATGAATAAATGCTATTCTGATGATTTACATCGATACTATGGAGAGCAAGAAACACTCAAGCAATTTATCCGCAGGCCTTTGGAATTAAAATATATTATTCTTTATCGAAAAGCCAAGGAAAGCATACATGATGGAAAACATCTACGTAGTTTCTGGTATAGACTTCGTCTGCGGATTATAAGCCGAAAATCGTTTATTCAAATACCATTGCATACTACTATTGGAAAGGGACTCTATATAGGACATAGCGGACCAATTGTTATCAATCCCAGTACGGTTATTGGTAATAATGTCAATATTGCGTCTGGTGTCACTATTGGACAAGAGAATCGTGGAGTAAGAAAGGGAACACCTGTACTTGGCAATGAGGTTTGGATTGGAACAAACGCCGTAATTGTTGGAAAAATAATCATTGGTAACGATGTGCTGATAGCCCCGGGAAGCTTTGTAAATTGTGATGTACCAAGCCATTCCATTGTTTTTGGAAATCCAGCTGTAATTCGACATGCAGATCACGCGACGGTATCTTATATTAGCAATATATGCCCGGAAACAGAAAAGGTAGATTGATCGAAATGCTAAACATAATCAAATGCATCCTTGCATTATTCCTGGAACTGAATATTTATCAATGCCTTGGCTACGCCATAAACCGCTTCCCATTTATTCCGGAGGCCAGAACCTTTTTCCAAAAATCCATTTACGGCTTCCTGGCATACCATGTCCTCTTCTGGTGTATTGCATTTCCCTGTACGCTTCTGAATCGGACGCTGAATCTGGTAACAATCCTGTGGGTTATTTTTCAGGGCCTCCTGTTGCTGATTATCTGCATCCGCTATTTCAAGGGTCTGGTGGAAATGTACCGGAATGTGGCTGTCGCTGCCTGGAAAAACAGATGCTTCCTATTCCCTTTTCTGATCCTGGTGGGAATGATTGTCTATTATATATGTGTAAACGGACAGGTTGACATTGACGCCAGAACCTATATCGGTGAGGTCACCTCCATGGTGGATACCGGAAGGCTGACAGGCATTTCTGTTACCAGTGGCCAGGAAATGCAGATCCTGTCTCTGAAACGCTCCTTCTCCATGTTTGGGGCCAACAGCGCTGTCCTCTGCAATTTGTTTCATGTACACCCACTGGTACTCTGCCGAACCACCAGAGCTGCCATCAATCTGCTGTTTTTTGCAGCTTCCGGATTTGAATTGTTTCGCTGGGGCTTTTGGCATCGGAAGCATACAACCGAACACGCAATTCTATGTACCATGCTGGCCTTGGGGTTACTATTTGCCTTTACAAATACCATTTATACAGAGGCAAGATTCCTGCTCTACCGTGCCTACGAGGGAAAAGCATACTGTGCTTCCACACTGATTCTGATCACTGTCCTGATCTCAATCAAGCTTTGCCAGTCCATGGACAAGCGCTATTTTATCTTATTTTTTCTAAATATGCTGGCAGGAATGTCAATTTCCGCCTCAGCAACCTTTATCCTCCCCTTGGCCGGGGGCAGCTTGATACTGGCCCATGCCCTGTATCGGAGGAAATGGCTGCATATACCTATATTGCTTTTGTCTGTTCTGCCAAATTTGATCTATATTCTTTTGAGCATCAGTGGATTTGCGGGCTTTCATTTGGAGGGATGATATGCAGGTTGTAAATGGTTTTTGGGACATGCTGCATCAATATATGGGTGGGAATATACTATATTTGTTTGCGGCATTGGCCTGGATTTTGTTCTTATATCAACTGAAAAAGCAGGAACGGAGGGTAGCGCTTCTGGCTGCTCTATTGCTGTTTGCAGCAGTATTTAACCCATTGAGCTATCGTATATTGATAACTGTTACCGGGCAGGTAAAAACATATTACCGCTTCCTCTGGATCATTCCCTGGGAGACTGCCATTGCATACCTTTTATACGAAGGTATGCAGCGCATGGACAATTTGAGACATCGTCTGCTGCTGGTGTGTGGAATCTGCCTGGGACTGTTGTGTATGAATACCTCCCGGGAGCAATGGAGGCTTCCGGAAAATTCCTACCAGCTTTCTTATGATATCCTGGAGGTGGCGGAACATTTAATATCGCTTCGTACAGAAGCAGGCAGAGATCGCATAACCATTCTGGCTGATACGAATATCTGCCATGCAATCCGGGAATATGATGCCTCTATCTGCTTTCCCTTTGAAAGCTATCATATTTCCGGGCCGGAGGGCGTGAAGGGAAATGTGCCTGCTGTCATGACCATGCTTATGAATAATCAGGATTATTATGACCCACCCATGATAACGGAAACCCTGGATTCCAATCATGTAGACTATGTGGTAATCAATATCAACAACGATATCTCCCTCTCCTACATGCAGCGCCTTCACTGGCAGATTGTGGCCACCACCTCTTCCTATCACATCCTCCAGTACCAGGAGCCGGTATTCACGCCAGAGCCTCTTTCAGCAGCCGGTCTGGAGATAGAAGAGGTGGAGGTAGTGATTCCAGGACTGACGGAGGAATATCATTTCCTCTTCCTGGCAGATCTGCACATTATTACGACGAATGAGGAAATCCCCTTGGATGATCCGGAAACTGTCCTGGCCCGCCAAGGCTGGTCGTCTGTCTCAGAAGAGGTCACCGCCGCCCAATACTGGGGCAGCCTGCCGGATATTTTAGATTCCTGCAATGCTGATGGTATACTCTTAGGCGGAGATATGCTGGACTTCTGCTCACCATCTAATGTAGCATGTCTGAAACAGGGCTTAGACCGCCTGCTTACCCCCTGGCTGTATGTCAGGGCAGACCATGATGTAAAACCCTATTGGTGCCAGGGGATCACCCAGGAGGAATGTGATTCTTTCCATAGTGAAATTGATGGAGACTCAGAGGTCTGGTGCCTGGAGCTGCCGGAGCTATGTGTGGCAGGACCGCGCCCTTGTCTGGGGGACGGATTGTACCTATCATCCGGATAGAAACACCCGGGAATTTATGGATATGATCTATGCAGCTGACAGCCCGGTAAAGGAAATTCTGTGTGGCCATTTACACTTTAGCTGGGATGGGGCTGTCACAGAAACAACCCGCCAGCATGTATTTTCGCCGGCATTTGAGAAGAAGATTGGGGTAGTTACAGTTTCCCCTCTCCAATAAGCACCTGCTTCCCCTCAAAGGCAAAGCCATAATGCCGGATCCGCTCCTTCTCAAACCCCCGGTCTATCAATGATGCATCGTAGTTTTTATCCCGAATCTGCGCTAATGCGGCCGCTACCGTCTCCTCCAGGCTGGCCTCCCGCAAGGGCTTGCGCACCTTGAACTCAATGATCATAGGATCCAGTCCAGCCCCCTCCCGGGGCACAAGCTGGATATCATACCGGCCAAACCCGCTCTCCCGGTTGGAGGTAATCTCATAGCGGTCTGCCAGCTCCACCATAAGCCCCAGGACAAAGCCATGGTAAAAACGTTCCGGGGCATCGTTTTTGGCAACACTTGTTGCAATATCAAAGCTGCTGAAGGTGGCCAATGCGATCTCATTCATAAATTCATTCATGGCCTCCACATCATCTAAGAGCAGCGCCTTGATGAAATTATTGTAGGGGATATCCTCCTGGGAAAACCAGCCATGGATCATATTCCGGAACATGATATGGACTTCCTGATTGGTCAATTCCAGACAATAGCTGGAAATACCGGTTTCCTCCGAGAAATGCCATTCCACTGCTTTCAGGTATCCGCTGGCCAAAAGCAGGCTCCAGACGGCTCCCTTTTTCTTCAGCAGCTGGTCAAAGATGATCTCCTCATCAATCTCTGTCTCAAGACGCCTCCCCTTCATCAGATCCTCCACAATCATTTTCGTCTCCGCATTTCCCTGGCGGATCAGAAGGCCGATCAGGCTGTTGGAGCTTGAGTTAGCCCAATAGGGCCTATATTTCTTCTCCTCCAGGAAATTGATAATGGACCATGGGTTATAGACATCCTTCTGGCTCCCAAAGGTAAATCCGTCATACCATTTCTTCACCCCGTCTTTTTTCTCTGACATTCCAAAGAAATCCAGTGCGTCAAAAACCTCTTCCTCTGTAAAACCGAATTGCGTCCTGTATTTTTCCGAGGTGGTTGTGATCACGGTCAGATTATTCAGATCCGAGAAGATAGATTCCTTGGATACCCGGGTGATCCCTGTCATGATGGCACGCTCCATATAGGGGTTGGTTTTAAAGGTGGAATTGAACAGGCTGCGTATAAATTCTACCAGCTCTTTCCAATAGCCGTTGACATATGCCTCCTGAAGAGGCGTGTCATACTCATCCAGGAAAATCAGAACCTTCTGACCATAATAGCGACTCAGGTAATCGGACAAATATTTCAGAGCCAGCACCGCCACATCGTCCGGCATCTTGGAAGAGACAGCGTCAAAAAACTCCTGTTCCTTCTCCCCCATATTCTTTCCGTCCTTCACAAATTTATGGGTCTCATATAGCTTCGATAAAGCATGCTTAATTCCAAGCTTAGTCTCTTCCAGGTTTTGTCCCTTGATATCAGCAAAGGTTAAAAAGATCACCGGATAGCTCCCCTGAAGCTTGCGATACTTCTCATCCTCCCAGATGGACAGCCCGTCAAATAGCTCCCCTCTGCCCTCATATCCCCTGGAAAAAAAGCAGTTGAGCATATCCAGGTTCAGCGTCTTTCCAAAGCGGCGTGGACGGGTGATCAGTGTGACGGCATCCTGGTTCTCCCACCATTCCCGGATCAAATCAGATTTATCAATAAAAAAGCAATCATTCTTCCGTATAAATTCAAAGCTCTGAGCTCCGATTGAAATTGTTTTTCCCATATTGCGTCCTCCTGAATCTTTGCCATATCATCTAGCAGCAGTCTTCCAGCCAGCTCCCCGTTTTGATCAGCGCCTGCCTTCCCCTGGCGGATCCTTAGATCCACCAGGCTGTTGGCGCTTTTCCTCCACACATCCGGATAGCCGTTGTTTCTCTTTTTCCTATCGTAACATAAATCTGTCTGCCCCGCAAGGCGGCAATTGGAAACCATGGGTTACTTGCTACCATTGAATCAGATCCACACATTTCCTCTTTTCTTCCAGCTGAGGATGTACATACATATTCAAGGTCGTATTGATCGTTGTATGCCCCAGTATCTCACTGACGCTTTTGTAATCTCCCCCATTTTCAATGCACCGGGTCGCAAAGGTATGGCGGAGACAGTGGAAATTCAGCAGTGGAATATCATTTTTTTCCAGGAATTGTTTGTAGAACTTCCGAAATGTCCTTGGCTCCATGTAATGATTCTGATTTGTCAGCACATATCCGTCTGGGCTGATCTCAAGCTTGGCAATGACCTCCATCATTTTAGAGGACAAGGGAATATCCCGGTTGGAGGTTGTGGTTTTTGGGGAGGAAATGATAATCTTTGTCCGCGGCGTGCTGGCCGGATCATAGATCCGCTGCAGGGTTTTTGTTATGTGGATGATTCCGTTCTCAAAATCAAAATCCTCCCATTTCAGGGCGCAGATCTCCCCTATGCGTAGCCCGCTGTTTAAGCAAATCAGAATGCCCAGAGTCCGGTATGAGGGCTGGGACAAAACAGACTGGACAATCGCAAGCTGCTCTGATTTTGAAAAAACCTTTTTCTTCTTATTATAGTATGCAGGTATAAAATGAATATCCAATGCGTACTCTTGCATATACCCTTCTTTCACAGCATATTTAATACATTGCTTCGTGATCGTGACAAGATTCTGAACCGTGCTTTTTTTCAAAGGATTGCTGTTCTTCCCGCCCTCCCGCTGCCAATGCATGACCGTATTTTGGATCTCCTTTTCCGTAATATCCTCAGCATGCTTCTGCCCCAGGCGCGGAATCAGGTAATTTTCTGCCTCAAACAGATAGTATGTGTAGGTGGAGTATTTGATAAAGTTCTTTTTTGCCTCCAGCCATTCCCTGATGATTTCTTCAAATAGCTTCGTGTTTCTCATAGTGTGTCCTCCGTTTCTGGTCTTATCATAGGTACATATTGTTGTAATACTAGTAAAACAAATTTTGAGGGATTTGTAACTATTTGTTTTAAAATAAGGACCCTTGGAAAGAACAAAACAGATACCTATGAAGAAGAATCGATTCGAGCCATTGAAAAATTTATATCGGAAAGCCATCAGCTGCCTGATCACGCTGGTCATCGTAACAGTATTTTTTGAGTTCTGGATGAGACGTTTTAACGGTATGATGGATCGTGATTTCTTGGGAAAGGGAAATATCATGATGGTGGTCATTTATCTGGTGGTTACAGTGCTGTTTTTCCGAGCCTTTAATGCTTATAAGATTGGGTATTTCAAGAGTTCCAGCATTATTCTCTCACAAGTACTGGCTGTCATCTGTATCAATATGATTATAATGCTACAGTTAATCCTCATGATCGGGAAGGTAGCAAGATTACGAGTAATTATTTCCCAGGTCATCACCATGACGATTCTGGATATCCTGATCTGCCTGGTGCTGACATTTTTGCTGAACAAACTGTATGCTTTTCTGTTCCCGCCTTACCGGATGCTTGAAGTATATGGGGATTATGAGAATACTCTGCGTGGGAAAATAGGGCTTCGGACGGACAAATACATCCTGGAAGGCAGCGTACATATATCGGAATCCATGTGGGAGATCCAGAAGCAGATCCTGGAATATGATGCGGTATTATTGAACGATATTCCTACCAGAATTAAAAATGAACTGTTGAAGTTCTGCTTCGCCAATTCGGTGCGGGTGTATTTTACCCCGAAGATTTCGGATGTGCTGGTGAAGGGAGCCGGGGAGGTGCATGTGTTTGATACACCCCTCTTTCTGTGCCGGAATACGGGATTGTCCATTGAGACCAGGATCTTAAAGCGGGCCCTGGATATCACGGCGGCTCTGGCGGGGCTGATTCTATCATTGCCGATCACGTTGATTACGGCTCTGTGTATTAAGGCAGAGGATGGAGGCAGGATTTTTTACCGGCAGGAACGCTGTACGATCCAGGAAAAGCGGTTCCAGATCTATAAGTTCCGCAGCATGGTGGAGAATGCGGAGAAAGTGGGAGGGGCCCAGTTGGCGAAGGAAAACGACAGCCGGATCACCAAGGTGGGGGCGTTTATCCGAAAGACCAGAATCGACGAGCTGCCGCAGCTGATTAATGTGTTAAAGGGCGACATGAGCCTGGTGGGGCCGCGTCCGGAGAGGCCGGAGTTTATTGCGGAGAATGTGAAGAGCATCCCGGAGTTTGCGTACCGGACGAAGGTGAAGGCGGGGCTGACGGGGTATGCGCAGGTGTATGGGAAGTATAACACTGGGTTTTTGGACAAGCTAAAGCTGGATCTGTTGTATATTGAGAAGCAGTCGATTTGGCTGGATCTGAAGATATTGGTTATGACGGTTAAGGTTGTATTTACGAAAGAAAGTACGGAAGGGATATAGTTTTTGTGAAAAAGAAAAAAGCCGTTATGCTCATTAATGATACTACATATGCATTTAATTTGCGCGGTGCAATTATCGAGGATTTGATCCGTAAAGGTTTTGAAGTGGTCATTGTTGGACAGCTTTTGGAACATCAGGACAGCTTACAGGCAATGGGAGCAAAATTAGTAGGCGTTGAAACAGGACGCCATGGCACAAACCCTTTTTTAGACTTATTGCTACTGAAAACCTATACAAGGATTCTCCGGTTGGAAAAGCCTGATGTTGTCCTGACATATAACATCAAACCAAACGTATATGGAGGAATGGCCTGTCAGCGTCTGAAACTCCCATATCTTTCGAATATCACAGGCTTGGGTACCCCGATTGAGCACCCCGGCAGGCTACAGAAATTAGCCATTATACTTTATAAAATTGGAGTTGCAGGTGCAGCTTGTGTGTTCTTTCAAAACAGTGAGAACAGGATTTTTTTTGAACAGCATCATATGCTAAAGGAAGGTGTGAGAAACAGACTCCTACCAGGATCAGGTGTAGACTTGGGAAAACACCCGGTTCTTCCATGGCCCACTGGCGAGGTTCATTTTCTTTTTGCTGCACGGGTGATGAAGGAAAAAGGGATTGATTTGTTCCTTGCGGCAGCCCGTAAGTTTGCTAGTGAAAATATCATATTTGATGTCTGCGGGGGCTGCGATGACAAGGGCTATCTGGAAATCCTAAGAAACGAAAAATGTATTGTGTACCATGGGGAGCAGAAGGATATGACCCCATTTTATGAGAAATGCTCCTGCCTTTTGTTTCCTTCTTATTATCCGGAAGGGATGAGTAACGTGTTACTGGAAGCGGCAGCGTCTGGCAGGCCTGTGATTGCGTCCGACCGGGCTGGATGCCGGGAAACCCTTGATGATGGCATCACTGGGTTTCTGGTTCCGGTAGATAATGAAGAAGCCGTACTTGAAGCGACTGGGAAAATTCTGGAGATGAGCAAAATGGAACGTAAGGAAATGGGGCTCCGGGGCAGCGAGAAAATCAAAAGAGGCTTCGACCGCAGGAGTGTAGTTGGGGCGTATTGGGATGAGATTGATGCAATTACAAAGAAAAAGAAGAATTTGAACGGGAAATAATTGTAAATACCTATTTAGAACAAAAAATTAACGGAGTAGCTCTATGATAAAAGTGCTTTTTTTCTTCCGGCGCTAACTGGTGGAGGTGCAGAAAGAACCATCATAAATATTGCTAATCATCTTGATTCACAGAAATTTGAGGCCTATTTGGTGATTATAAATAAAGCAGTTAATGGAAGATATAAGGATGAATACTTTGATTTGGTTGATGATTCCGTCAACATTATTAATTTACAAATTCCGATAAGAAAAACACATTTTCCTAAAATCATATGGAAAGCTAAAAAAACCATTGAGAAAGTGGAACCTGATATTGTAATGAGTACTATGTTAAAAAGCAATATCTTTTTCACAATGATTCTTATGCTTTGTAGAGGTCACTATAATTGTGTTTTAAGAGAAAGCAATAATCATTCTATTGAAAAGCATTGTGCCTTAAAGAAAAGATTTATTAAATATATGTACAGTACATATGCCAAACGCTGCATTGCCCTGTCAGAAGGGGTGAAAAAAGATCTGGTAGACAATTTTTATGTTGACCAAGATAACATAGACGTTATTTTCAACCCAATTAATATAAAACAAATAAATGCCATGCAGCAGGAACCTTCCATAAAGCTTGAAACTAAAGCAAAAAAAATTGTTGCTGTTGGAAGGCTTGTAGCTCAGAAGGATTATCCCACATTGTTAAAAGCTATGTCTGTTTTGCGCTCTAAAATAAACTGCAAACTATATATACTGGGAGAAGGTATATTAGAAAACCAGTTAAAAGAGGACATACAGCATTACGGCCTAGAACATCACGTAGAACTGTTGGGATTTCAAAAAAATCCATATTACATTATGGCTCAGGCAGATATTTTTGTCCTGTCTTCTGCTTGGGAAGGGTTTGGACATGTTATTGTGGAGGCCATGGCGGTTGGAATACCAGTAGTTTCTACTAATTGTGATTTTGGACCTGGTGAAATCATTACCAATGGAGTAAATGGTATTTTAGTGGAGGTTGGCGATTACAAGGCTATGGCTGAACAAATGTATCAGATATTATGCGATAAAGAAAAGGCTGCAAATATAGTGAATGCAGCTCACTTGAGGGCAAAGGACTTTGACGTCCGTGTGATTGTAAAGCAATACGAAAAATTATTTATACAGCTTTGTCATGAGACTTCATAACTTATTTGTTCAGTCTTGAAAATCTATGGTTAAAAAGGGAGGAACGCAAATGGAGTTATTCCAATCCATTATAGATGGAAAAGAGCAAATATCATTGGTCGGATTAGGTTATGTGGGGATGCCGATAGCGGTTGCATTTTCTCGCAAAGTAAAAGTGATGGGCTTTGATATCAACAAAGAGAAAATTGAACAATATAAGCGTGGAATTGACCCTACAAATGAGGTCGGAAACAAAGAAATCGCAAAATGTATGGTACAATTTACAGATGATGAAACAAAATTAAAGGAAGCAAAGTTTCATATTGTTGCTGTGCCAACACCAGTTACTGACGACCATATGCCTGACTTAACGCCTGTAAAAGACGCAAGCCATCTATTGGGCAGAAATCTGACGCCCGGTTCTGTTGTAGTATACGAATCTACCGTATATCCGGGCGTTACAGAGGAAATCTGTATTCCTATTTTGGAAAAGGAGTCGCATTTAAAATGTGGCACAGATTTTAAGGTTGGATACTCGCCGGAACGGATTAACCCAGGTGATCAAACACACCGTCTGGAAACAATTGTAAAAGTAGTATCCGGAATGGATCCGGAAACCTTAGAATGCATTTCGAAGGTTTATGGATTGGTTGTAAAAGCTGGGGTATATAAGGCCCCCAGCATAAAGGTTGCTGAGGCGGCTAAGGTGATTGAGAATTCTCAAAGGGACATTAATATTGCATTTATGAACGAACTCTCCATGATTTTTCACCTTATGGGCATTGATACCCAGGAAGTATTACAGGCAGCGGGAACTAAATGGAATTTCCTGAAATTTTTTCCTGGTTTAGTAGGCGGGCATTGTATTGGTGTTGACCCATATTACCTTACATATAAGGCAGAACAATTAGGTTACCACTCAAAAATAATTTTGTCTGGGCGAACTATAAATGATGATATGGGGAAATATATAGCGGAATGCCTGGTAAAAAATTTGATTAAAGCTGACCTTCGCGTAAACAGATCGAAAGTTGGAATTTTAGGCTTTACTTTTAAGGAAAATTGCCCAGATACCAGAAATACAAAGGTGATTGATATTGTGAGAGAGCTCAATGAATTTGGTATTATGCCGTATATATCGGATCCCATTGCTGACGCATACGAAGCAGAGCAACAGTTTGGTATACACTTTGTTAATTTAGATGAATTATGTGATTTGGATGCGATTATCGTAGCTGTTTCACACAAGGAATACAGAGATCTTCGTACAAGAGATATGGAAGTAATGTTTAATCGTTTATCCGGAGCCAAACACATTATTATGGATATTAAAGGTATTTTTAACCAGGAGATGTTTCCAGATAGGGAATATATCTATTGGAGGCTATAGTATGAGCTATAAAGAGCTGTTATTTGAGGATAATGCTGTTTTTTTGGTTACTGGCGGCGCTGGTTTTATTGGATCGAATTTATGTGAAGCCATACTGAATATGGGGTACCAGGTTAGATGTTTGGATAACTTATCAACCGGTTCACAGGCTAATGTAGATTTATTTTTGGAACATCCAAATTATAAATTTATAAAAGGTGATATCGCAGATCTGCCAACCTGTATAGAAGCCTGCGCGGATGCAGATTATGTGCTCCACCAAGCCGCATGGGGCAGTGTCCCACGCAGTATAGAAATGCCTCTGAACTATGAAGAAATAAATATAAGGGGAACCTTAAATATGATGGAGGCAGCAAGGCAGAATCAGATAAAAAAATTCGTATATGCATCCAGTTCTTCTGTTTATGGGGATCATCCTGTACTTCCGAAGGTCGAAGGACAGGAAGGAAACTTGCTGTCTCCGTATGCATTGACAAAACGTGCCAATGAAGAATATGGAAAATTATACCACGGGTTATACGGACTCAATACATACGGGTTACGTTATTTTAATGTATTTGGTAAACGCCAGAATCCCAATGGAGCATATGCCGCAGTAATCCCCAAATTTATTAAAATGCTGCTTTGCGATGAAGATTTTCAGGAACAAGGAATCATATGTTATGATTATCGAAGTGCACCTAATCAAATACTGTTATATTAATTAATCAAATATATCCAGTAATATTATTTTTCGTTATGTATTGACTTTTTTTATTTTATCCTGAATTATTCATGGCGGTATAAGTCACATAAAATCCGCCATAGTTAC
>CAJUQB010000056.1 GCA_910588285.1 uncultured Lachnospiraceae bacterium | reverse complement strand
GTACTTCTCCTCCTCCCAGATGGACAGCCCTTCAAACAGCTCCCCACGGTTCTCATATGCCGTGGAGAAAAAGCACTCATTCTCCCGCATAAATTCAAAGCTCTGTACACCGATGGAAATTGTTTTACCCATAGTCCTGCCTCCTTCCACAGCCCGAAACATCTGGATTGCATTGTTATCGTAGCACAAAATATGCCGCCCTGCAAGGCTTACGCCTACTTCAGCTCTGCCTTTTCAAAAAGAAAGGCTGCTGCCGCCAATGCCGCAAGAAAGGTAATGATCATAACGCCCCAGAATAGCCCCAGTCCAAAATCCTCTCCTGCATAACCAATCTGCCCGATCTGATAGGTATATATGTATTTCATAAAGGGCAGGGGATGATTTCGGAAAGTCGTCTCCAGCCATAAGAATCCATAGGTGAGCCCAATCCCCAAACCAAGGGTCACGATTGCCCTTCTGGCAATCGCTGCCACCAGAAGCATAACCGCTCCCATAACAGCGCATCCGGCCAGACCGCATACGGCCTGCCCAAAAACATTCCACACAGTTTTCAGGCTGACTTCCATCCCAAATCCATTTGCAATGGAACCATACATGGTGGAAAGTCCAACATATACACCAAAAAGCAGCAGCAAACCAGAGAGAAATACCACGGCCTTAGCCAGAAATATCTTCCAGCGCGGATAGCCGCATAGCAGGCTGGCTGCATATGTCCGATTTGAAAATTCCCTGCATAGAAAAACTGCCGCATACAGATACCCGATAAATCCATGATGAAGCACATCCACAGATGCATTCAGCATGATTTGATATCCGGTGGCTTTTGCCCCCACTGCAAACAAAATCGGATAAATCAGCGTAGATACTATATTTACGCAAAGCAATAGTTTGAACCCCAGGGATTTTGCCAGCTTGAACGCTTCTGCACCTATTAAATTTCTCATAACCTTCCTCCCTTGATCACTGACATGTAGTACTTTTCCAAACCGGCATTTCCCACCTTCAGCTCTTTTATCTCCACATCACTTGTAACCAGCAGCTTAGAAATATCTCCCGTATTGCCGGAGTATCCATACAAATGTACCCGATGCTCTGTAATGACCTCCGCCTCAAGCTGCGGATACTGCTTCTTTAATATTGCAGCTGTCTTCTGTGCATTATCTACACGTATGCTCAAATATTCTCTGCATTTTTCCCGAAGCCTTTCTGCGGAGATTTGCTCCACCATTTTTCCCTGATGAATAAATCCGTAGCAGGTAGCCAGTTGGTTCAGCTCCCCCAATAAATGGCTGGAAATCAAAATGGTTATCTCCCTCTCACGGTTTAGCTTTTTCAGAAGCTCACGCAAGGCTAAGATCCCTTCCGGATCTAAACCATTCACCGGTTCATCCAATACTAAGAATTCCCGGTTTCCCATCAATGCCATGGCAAGTCCCAGCCGCTGCTTCATACCCATGGAAAAGTCCTTCACCCTTTTATCTGCCGCCTCCGAAAGCCCGACCGTCTTGAGGGATTCCAAAATGCATTGCGGGTCGTCGATTCCCCGTTGTCTGCGAAGTATCTCCAGATTGTCTCTTGCCGTCATTCCCGGATACAGCGCAGGTGATTCAATCAATGCCCCGATACGCCCACGCTGCCTGACCACCTCCTTCTCCTCCGTTTTTCCAAACAATGTGATGTCTCCGCCGTTCTGCCTGGAGCGGCCTGTCAAAATCCGCATCAACGTTGTTTTGCCCGCACCATTTTCCCCTACAAATCCATAGATGTCCCCTCTGCGGATTTCCATATCGAAGCCGTCAAGTGCGTGGTGCTTCTTAAGGGTTCGGAATTTCCAATATTGTTTCTCAAGATTCTTTGCAGCAAAAATTATTTCTGACATCTTGTGTTCCTCCAAAGATAATTTATTATACATTTTAATTCAAGCCGCAGCAGTTTCTTCATAAGCAGATAAAAACTGTTGCGGCTATACATATGCGCTTTATTACTCTTACTATCTATACTACTGCCTTAAAAATCACACCCAGTCTTTTTCGCCTTAAACAAAAATATGAAATCAACATCAAATATATAGATCATTTAACTATTGGCAAAGATGATATTCCTCTCTATATATCCATTCAAAAATGAACCATGATATTTATGTTATAGTAGTTGGGCTCTCAATTTTAAGGCGGCAGATTTGCACTGAATAATAATCACTGTTCCACCGAAATAATATAGAGTTTATTGGTTTTAAAGTCCAAAGAAAGCTGCTTATTTTCATCTAATAAATTTTTATATTTTTCAACATAAACTGACCAGAACTCATTATGCTTTTTCAAAATTTCTTTATAATCTTCTACTAATCGTATATAAAGTTCACTTTCTTCCTTTAAAATATCATTATTTCCAGCTATTAATGTAATTAGCCTTTCCAATGTACTTTGCATTTCGAATATGTCCATACACTCCATTTTTACTTCTTCCGATACATCACATATAAATGTTTTATCCATAACGAAACTCCTTTCTTTTTTCACATAAAAACTTTCTAATAACATATTTTTTTCGGTTTATTTTCCTTTACTAATTTTTCAATAGGGTCATCACCATCCATTTCTGGTACATTAAAGCTGTCATATCCTGGAATCTTACTTTGTTTTAACTTTTCTAACAGCTTCCTGCTATATTTTCGCTCTAAATGTGAAACTTTGCACTGAATTTCAGTAGGTATATTTAATTCACCTGTACCAGCAATACTTTTATATACACATCGCTCACACTGAAATGCATCACAATTATCACATGCTGGAGAATTGGAAATATATGTTAACTGATTTGACTTCTCCATATCTATATGTATTGCTTTATCGAAATAAAACGCCGGACAAGTATAGAATTTTCCATCTGGAGCAAATGTTACATTTTTTTCGCCTGCAAAACAATTATTCATCTTTTTTGAAAAAATTCTATCTGTAATCTGACGAATCTCTCTTATTTCACCTTTACTTAAATATTCGTAAAGTAATTCGACAAGTATTTGTAGTTGCTGCTCATACTGCGATATACTCAAATCTTTATTTAAATCATATATATTTATATTAATTCTTGATGTAAATGGCAGAATCTCTTTGACCATTTTTGCTAAACCATCAATTTTTTCTACACTTATATTTAGAATAACCGGGGACTGTAAATGCTCTTTGGGTTTTCCCGTAGACTCATCCATTACATATATGGTATCTCTATTTTGAGTGTTACCATCATATTTTACAATATGTCTAATAATATGGCGCTTTAGCTCAGCAGTTAAGGCATCTCCATATTCTTTACTGTTCATTAAATCATTAAGCCATTGCAAACTATCACTGGAATGCACAAATACTGGTTGATAAAAATTATCATATGCATACGCTAATCCCTTGAGTAAATCTTCTGGTTTTATGATTTCTCGAACTACTGGCTCTTTAAATTTACAATAATTTACACTATCCGATGATAAAATGAAATACATAAAGTATTCTTGTTTATACGATACATTACGAAGAATTCCGTGTTCATTATATAACCTGGCCCAATAATAATTATTAGCCTTTACTTGAGCCTGAAACATTTTACAAATCGCCGTCGCACGATAAAACATAGAACCGTTATCCGACATATCATAGTTGTTTCCTGCGCAATATAAACAATTTTGATTAATTTTACAATCTAAACATTTTTGAGAACTTAGGTATTTAGGCAAAAGCATTCTCAATGGTCTAATTCTGTCCCGATCAACACCGCGATAAATATCACCGATTTTTTTATTTTCCTTCCCATTTAGAGAATAAGACATAAATCTGACACAATTATAGATATCACCATTGGCATCCACACAATACATATTTCCCGTTCCACAAATAGGGTTCATAAGGTTCTCGTCTAGTGTTTTGAATCCTATACTATCTGAAAAAAAAGCTGTATTATATGTATCCCATAGTTCATTATCAACTATATAATCTGCCAACGATATTAACTGTTCATAATAGACAATATCGTCCCCTTCTTTCCATACATCTTCATACACCACATTAGCCGGTACATTCTCAATTCCCATGGACCATAAATGGATAATACTCTCCTTCAAATAGCGCAAATCTTCTGATCCAAACGTTACTTTTGTACTATCAGTGTATCCCTGCTGAACCGCCATCTTGTAATTCTTTTCAACAATTGCATAAGATCCCTTTCCATTTGGAAAAATGCGCTGCAAGTCATGTTTTATTTCTGTTCCATCAATTGTTATTCCCAGTGACACTAAATTTTTATTTTTTTTCAAAAAACGCTGTACTTCTGGGCTATCCACCAAGACACCATTGGATTGTACCATAATTCGAAATCTTCCAAACCATTTAGACTTTTTACGATAAGTACTCAAAATAAAATAGTCTATGATTTTATCTATTAATGCTACCTCTAATAACGGCTCTCCTCCAATAAAATCCAATATTACATAATCCGTTGAAAACAGTTCTTCTTTATTATCTACAAAATAATCAACTATCCTTTGGGCAACATCAAAACTCATTACATTTTTATCATTTTTGTCTATCATATAGCAATATTTACATCGTAAATTACAATCTTGTGTTACAACAAACGTCAATTGTTGTGCCTTATTGCTCCTCCATGAGTCTATAACCAGTTTACCCATAGTATATGAATTGTGTTCCATATATGTATCTCCTTTGCTTCAAAATCAAACCTATACCATGACTAATGCCTATCTTCGAATCGTATAAATCTAAAATATGAAAGCGGAAATTGGTTTGTTTCCGCTTTCATATTTCTCTTCAATACTTAAGTTCCTATTAAGACTACCTTTATCCAACTACATTGTGCACTACAAGAAAGAGTGCAACTTGTGTTACAATCTCTAAAACAACCCGCTCCATTAGCTGAACATCCACTAGAGCAGCCATTGTTCTTGCACGGACAAAATCCGAATGTCTCATATGTATTGTCAGGCTCCAAATTATATTGGTTATCGTACATATCTTCCCCTCCTTTCCTACTAATTATTACGCCGTTGCATTTTGCCCCAGCTTCAATAAACTTCCCCAGCAAATCGGCATCATATAGTACTATGCCTCATTTTCATGAGTTTGTTTACTGTACATATTAAAATACAAGCCCCTACTCTTCATGAGTTCCTCATGTGTTCCATATTCTACAACCATCCCTTGATTGATCACATAAATTCGATCAACATTCTTTATATTTTTAAGTCGATGCGAAATAATAACAGTACATTTATTATCTGACAAGCACATCATCTTGTTAAACATTTCATACTCTGCAATAGGATCTAAGGAACTGGATGGCTCGTCAAGAATGAGTAAGCTACAGTTTCTTGCATATGCACGCGCTAAAGCAAGTTTTTGTATTTCACCTCCTGAAAAAACTGCACCCTCATCACTAAATTCTTTTGTAAGTTTTGTATAAATTCCTTGTGGAAGCTGCATAACTTTATCATATAATCCCACAAATTTTAATGCATCTATTACACGTTCCTCATCTTCTCTATCTCCATTTATTCTGTGCATTAAGATATTTTCAGCTATAGAAAACGCAAATACTTTATAATCCTGAAAAACTATACCAATACATTCTCGAAAAGAATTTAGTTCATATGAATTTATGTCATAACCATTTACTTTAATTTGTCCCTCTTTCGCTTCATACAGCCCAAGCAATAATTTTACCAACGTACTTTTTCCAGCACCATTTTCTCCTACAATAGCAATCTTTTCTCCTGCTCGTATTTCTAAATTTATTTCTTTTAATGTCTCATCTTTACACAACGGATAACTAAAAGATACATTTTGTAGCTTTACGAAGTCAATTCTAGCAATCGCCATACCCTCACCATTATTTGCAGGCGGCTCATACGCCATAAATTCTTTAAAATTGTCAATATACAAACTATGCTCATACATCTGTGGAAAAGAAGCTATTAATTCCGAAATTCGCATGGATAATTGCTGTGAAGATGATGTAAGCGTTACGAAATCCCCAATTAATAAAACCTTTTTTATAACCTTATATGCCAAGTAAACTAAAATAGATGATGTCATAGCATGGTTCGTCATTGATTGTACCCATGAATAACCAATTAATTTTTTTCCGTATTTTCCAATGAGTTTGATAATTGTATCACTGGCGTAGCAAAGTTTGTCTGTAAGCAGATTTTTTAAATTCTTGTTAATTCTCAATTCCTTTGCATTTTCAAGCCTGTAAAAAATAAATTTAGAATATTCCATTTCCCTTTGCGGTTGTATTCTTTCCTGCGCAAAGCTATGTTGGTGCTTTGTAATAAGGGTATTCATCCACAAAGATACCATAACATTAACTATTACTATCACAAACAACAAGGGTTCTAAAACAGCTATTAGTGTAACCAACGCACCTATACTAAACAAACTTGATACAAGCGTATTTAATGTATTTAGCACCCCTTGTGCACGTGCGTCTGATTGCTGCAATGCCATAGAAAATGTATCAAAAAATTCCGCCTCGTCATAATACTTCATTTCAATCTCAGAAGCTTTTTGAAATAATTCCGACTGCATATGCTGAGATATAATCTGCGTATTTCTAGGGATAACCTTTTGCTGAATATACCTATTTATGAAAGAGTGTAGCAAATTGATTAGAAATAAAATCAATACTATAATAAAGACATTTCTGAACAAATGGTTATCTTTTCCTAGCTGAATTGTATTAACAATATATCTCGTTACAAACAAATTAGCCACTGACATCAAGCTTAATAAAACCGAAATAAATAGCGTTAAAAATATATGACTTGGACAAAAACGATATATATAAGAAAGCATAAGTGTATTGTTCTTTATAATTTTCCTAAATGTATTTTTTGTATTGTTCATAATTCCTTCTATAACGAGACTTCAACTTTGGAGAATTTTGCTTTGCAGCAGAATGCACTTTAACCAGACCAGGAGGGTCATCCTATAAACAACAACGCTACTCCGCCAATAACCGGCCATGATTTCCTCACACCTGTTGCTGGTATCTTGTGGTCAACAGCTTTCCTTTTACAGTCTACAAATTAGAGCTTGCTCGATACTGCCGTTCTTTCCAGATGGATAGGGTCAATTATGGGAGTAGATCACCACTTCCACATAATGATAGTACAACTGTATATCCAGTCCTACTTACAAAGAATGTAACCGAGAGTATAATTTTATATCATAACTCTTTTTCGTTTCCTATTTTACTTTATTTTTCATTCCCTCTTCCCCATTTTCTATACCTTAGTGCTTATTATATACCCAATAATTTTTTTAGCCATTCCCAGAAGCTGTCCTCATATGACAATATGTTCATCTCATTCACCTCGCTCCCTTCTGATTAAATTTTACAATAGTTTCTCGCATATTTTCAATCACAAAGGAATAACCGGTCGTTTTTTTAGAACAACCGGTTATTCCACTCTATCTCATGATCACATTTCCTCATAAAAACAAATTCGGGCAGAAAAAATATCATCTTCTATCCGAAATTCAATGTCTCCTCCATATTTCTCTATCGTTTTCCGGATATTATAGATTCCATATCCATGGCTAACGGAATCCTTCTTTGACGTGTAGGCTCCCAAGCGTTCCAGAGCGATTTGTTCATAGATCGGATTTTTCATCTCAATCAATAGATTTCCATTTATTTGCTTTATCTCAAGCTGTATCGCTTTATTTTCCATTCCAGAAATCCGTTTACATGCTTCAACAGCATTGGACAGCAGATTTGAAAAAATAACACACATATCAAAATCAGAAATAGCAGGCTGATCCGCCAGGTATCCTTCCACTGAAAAATGAGTATCCAGATCCGCTTTCTTTAATTCATTCTCCATCACCGCGTTCACCAATTCAATTCCAACATCTATTTTTTTATTATTTTTCCTGCCCATGTTTTCTTTCATTTCATGTAAATACGTGATCACCTCTCCTGTTTTTCCCTCCTGGATCAAATACTCCATAGCATTCATATGGGCCATCATATCATGCCGGATACTTCTAACCTCAAACATATGCTCTGCAAGATTGTTATAATGCTCCTGCGCCATTCGCAAATATTCACTTTTCAGAGAACTCTCTCTGTAATATTGTTCCTTTAATAAGCTTATAAAAGCAAATCCGATTCCCATAACATGTAAAGCAAGATATAGGATATTTGTCAGGATTCCCCAAAAAAGCTTATTTTTCATATCAAGTCCCGCAATTTCCCACCCCATGTAGTTCTTTAGACCGTTCGCGCAGAAGCAACAGAATAAACCTATCATATAATATTTCAAAGACATACTCCGAACCCAGGATACCCATTGTTTCCGTTTCCGAATCTGAATTGCAGCTAGTACTATGACGCATATATTACATCCGCTGGCCAAATTCTTAGTGCCAAAATCAATCCAGGAAAGCTTCACTGCATATTCGTTCAAAAATGTAATTACGAAATAAATTGGGCGAAACGCTATCCCCACATAAAAGAAGCAAAACCAATACTTGATCACTCTATATAAAATCTTATCCGACACCATCAAAAAACTAGTGATTGCCATATTCCCCAGTATTGTAACAGGGACTACGGCCATCTCATCCCAAAATCCACTAAGTACTACCGCCATTTCCACTATCCACAGCCCACAAGCTACTGCCCACCTTCTCCAATCCATTGTCAGCTCCACCTGGCAGATTCCCCAAGCAAACACCAGTACTTCCGCAATTCCAAGAATATTGGATAATAATTCCTCCAGCATCACTCCCATATACTCCCCCCCTTTTCCCTACCTTGCTTTCTCCCAAAGATATTTCCGGTACTGCTCCTGACACTCCCTGCGTATTCTTCGGCTCACCGGAATACGCTTTTCTCCCGTCAGAGCAATTTCCTCCTTCACCCTTTTTACATGTTCAAAATTCACAAGATAGCTTTTGTGGCACTGGAAAAAACCATCCTCCTTTAGCCTCTCCTTCCATTTCCCAAGGCTTTGTCCCGAGAACACATAGGAAGCCTCCCCTTCCAGGAACAGCTGCGTATATTTTCCATAGCCCTGAATATATAAAATCTGTTTCAAATAGATTTTCCGTGCCCCGGTTTCATTCTCCACAGTCACATATTTCTCATAATCCTTAATATCCGCCAGGACGGGATCCATCCTTTGCCGGAATATTTCATATTCCAGGGGCTTTTTCAAGAAACCGAACACTCGGCTCCCAAAAGCCTCCGGCATAGCCTCCTCATGGCTGGTAATAAACAGGATCCGAAGCTCCTGCCGCTTTTGCTGCAGCCGGTTCTTCACCTCAATCCCGCTCATCCCCGGCATCTCAATATCCAAAAGCAAAATATCCCAAAGGCCTTCCCGGTTCTCCCCAGCAGCCGCTATCGCCTCCCATAGCTCCTCCCCGGAGGCATACTCCGCAAGCTCATATTCCAAACCCATTTCTATCTCCCTGCCCTGGCCTTTGGGCATACAGGGATTCCCGTATGGTACTTGTGCAAAATACGTTTGGCAATATTTCCACAATTCATCCCTGCACCAGGCTTCGTCATCACAGATTGCTATTTTTATCATTGATTCAGCTCCTTTTTTTGTTTTCGCCTTTCTTTTTATTTTATCACACATTCAGTATTATGTAAAATTATAGATAAATACTCTTCCTATTGCCTTTTCCACCGCCGCCTGTCTCTCTAACCATAGATAAAAGACATATTGCTTCCCATTAGAAACAATATGCCTTCTCTATCCTTTATTCGGAATTAAAATTTTCTTTCGGCACAAGCTCCTGCTGGGAGACTACGCTTGTTGTTTGGATTAAATCAATTGTACCAAGTCGCTAGCGCGACGGCTATCCCCAGGTACGAATTTTACTACTTTTGCTATAAAAAAAAAGCAGTTTTTGAATATATGTTATATTGTTGAGTTACCACACACACCAATCAACTTATACCAAAAACTGCTATGATTAGTTTACCATGGATTTTATTACTCAACAACTACATATCTAAAATTTTTTACCGTCCGCCTCCGAGTATTTGTTCTTAATGTTTACTTTTTATAAACACTTTTAGGAGGTTCGTTATGGACAAATATTTTAATTCTTATCGGGAAATGATTTCCCTGCGTGGCCTTGCTGACCATACCTAAAAAAGCTACTGCACTTATATCCGTACTTATCTTGGCTATCTGCAAAATATTCTTTGTAGACAGATTATGCCTACATCCGCAAAGAACTTTTGAGGAACGGCGTCTCAAAGAAGCTCCTGTAGACTGAATACATGGTGGACTGTCATCTGGCTGGTGAAGAACCCTTCATGTATCCCAGTTCTGCCACTACATTCAGCAGGATGGGAACAAGCGCCGCGCTACCATGCATATCAGCCGTAAACCCGCAGAGCAGGTGGAAGTTGACTGGGCAGGTGATACCGCCGAACTGATTGATCCCTATACCAGCGAAATCGTGGAAGCCTATATTTTTGTCGGCGTGATGACATACAGCCAGTATGCATATGTGAAGGCGTTTCCTGACGAAAAACAGCAGTCATGGATTGATGCACACGTTCATATGTATGAATATTTCGGCGGCGTAGCAAAAATCCTCGTGCCGGATAACTGCAAGACGGCGGTCATCCATAACGGCGGTTAGAAAGACCAACGCATCAATGCCATCTATCATGAAATGGCAGAACACTATGGAACGGCAATCATCCCGGCCCGGAGCCGAGCTCCGAAGGACAAGCCAAATGCCAATGGAGCCGTGGGAAATATTTCCACGTAGATCATTGCAGCCCTGCGTAATGAACTCTTCCGCGACGAAGAACTGCCATTTCTGGCGCCATTACCTGTCGCCCGATATGAACTGGCGGAATGGAAACAAGCCACCCTCCAGTTCAATTATCACATATCCGTCGATGGAATGCTATACTCAATTCCGTACGGATACATCTTCCGTAAGTGGGCGGAAAGGGTAGATGAAAATACCGCAAAAGCCATAGATGCAATCACGGCATTACAAGAGGTGCCGATTACTATAGGAGGACACGCTCATGACAAATCAAGAAACTATCGATAAGCTTTTGGAAATGGGGCCCACAACCATGGCAGATGCTTTCCGGGCACAGGCAGCACATTGCACGTATGATATCAAGTACCATTTAGTCTGGATAACAAAATATCGAAAACCAGTGATAACAGGAAAGATAGCGATAAGAACAAGGGAACTCATCAGAATCATCTGCCAAAGCAATGAAGTAGAAATTTTGGCAGGACATGTTGGAAATGACCATATCCATCTGCTGGTGTCCGTACCGCCGCATTTGTCAGCGAGTAAGTTGGTACAGTATATAAAAGGGAATACGTCGCGAATTATCCTACGGAAACATGTTGCAACTTCTTCTGTCATAGGCACATAGCGGAAACCACTTTCCGTTTTTGGCTCCTGAATCACATGTCCGAAAGTATAGTGGTGTATGAAAATTAATTTCCATACACCACTTAAAAATCCCAAAAGCTTCAACGAGAAAATCCCAACAACCACCCTCATTTTTATTCCCACAAGCACGAGCCAAGTGGCTGCTTGCAGACATTTGGTGACTACCGCGAGGGTCGAATACCACGCTGCTCTGCTACACTGCAAGTTTAATGCCCCGTCAGCTTGCTCTTAACTTGACCCACATTTATACAAGATAACTTCGATAAGCAAGCAATGCGCATAGCACCTCTAACCCTTGCCAAATAGAACGTGCTCCGGGCATACCATCGCTCGGAGCACCTTTCATCCCTCCCTAGAATTCCCAAATCATAAATCGCTTCTTTGAGCGAATACGTTTCAGGAACTTCTTTGGTTTTTCTTGCACAGCAGTATAATACTTTCCATTCCTCTTCAGCAAATACAATCTCGCTTGAAATTTCTGGACATATTTTCCCCAGGTAGGTCAAATTTAATATCTGCATTGCAATAACTGAATATAGTAATGTCAAAAGACTTAATCTTTCGTATTCTCTTGCCTGATTCTTTTCTATTTTACACCCACTCTTTAATATAAAGTGAAATCGTTCTATTTTCCATCTATGTGCATAACACTGGACCAGCTTTTCTATCTCTTTTTCATTTTTCACCTTTACTGTTGTCAGCAGAAACCATTCGATCCCCTTTTTCCCAGATTCATGCACATACAGTGCTGTCAGCGTCTGCTTTTCTCGTAAATGTTTCTCATGTCTTCTTTGCGGACGGTGAATCACAACCTCTTTACAATGATAATCCATTTTTACCTTTCTTGATGGGATATGTTCTTTTGGATTTCGGCTCATTCTGACAACCATACTCCCTGCTGCTGGAGAACTGCGTAATTCATTAAAAATCTTTTTCCCATCATCTACCATACGGTTTTGTACGATCCGAACCAAAAAATTTTCTCCTAAGCCGGCTGCTTCTGAGAAGAATTCATAGAAATCTCCCTCCCGGTCGCATACTGTTAATAGTGGGATATCCTCCGGCACCCTTTGGTGCGTCTCATTCATGCTATTCAGCCATCGGAAACTTTCTTTTTCCTCTATTGGCTTGGAACGTTTTTGCTCCTTTGTTCCAGAATCATCCTTTCGCTTTTCGCGCGTATTTGTTTCCTGATAAATAATACCCAAAGGAATCCCTTGATCTGTCACTGCGATGCAGGAATGAACCAGCATTCCTCTTTGCTCCGTACTGCAATGGTATCCCATCCCTTGGATCGCTTTTCGATCGCCAAATCCAACAGATGTAGTATCTTGGATCGCTAAAATCCACTCTGCATCTGCACATTTCATTTTTTCTACAGTTGCTCTGGATATGCTGTCAAGTAATTCATCTTTGGAGACGTCTCTATTACTAAAGAAACGGTATGCTGCTTTTGCAGAGCTTCTGGATCCGGTTGCAGCCCAAGTGGATTTTCCAGGTGATGCCGCGAAAGCATCCATAATTTTGAAGAAGCGTGTTTTTAAACGCTGATCGACAAAATTTATGTCTATAAACTCTTCTTGCCAATTCCTGCATTCAGCCGTCATTTGGATCACCCCTTTTTCTTTAGTATAGCATGGGAACAGATAAATATCCATGATTACTTGTGGGTCAAGTTAAGAGCTTGCTGTGGGGTATTTGACTCTATCAACCGCAACAGCTCTAATGGGTTCTGCCTCTTCTGGCAGCCTGGCACGTGTATTACGGTTTTCACCATAGGGCATACCATTAACAGAAATCACTGAACTCTAATCTGGCAGGTTAGCGCTCACCACATTCTCCTTCTTTCGCCTCCAGAAGCTTCTTCAAACGGGCGATCTCCTTTAATTGACTCTCAATCTGCTGATCCTTTTGCAACAGCTGCTCTTTCTGCTCCATAATCTAATCCATCTGCTCCTCAATCATATACTGCACCGTATTCCGATCCATAATCTTCAATGCCTCCGAAAACATATTCAGCACCTCCTTGGGCTCACTCATGTATGCCGCCATCTCCTGGTAGATCTCCTTAAGCCAGGGATATTCCTCCATCAGCTTCTCTGCCTCAGCCATATCCTCCGTCGCCAGCAGGGATAGCCAGGCGATCTGTTCACTCCTACTCTTAGGATACGGGAATTCCCGGAAAACGTCAAGGGCTATCAGCCAATATTCCTGCAAAAGCTCCACCTCCAGGCCGGTATCAAAGGCAGTTACCCCATGATGGATATAGTCCTTTGGATGCTTATGGAAAACCCTGGCTGACTTCTCATAAATCACAATGGTATAGACGGGCTTCATGTCCAGATATTTGAAATCCTTCCCCTTCTCCCCCTTTACCCGGCTGTACTGGCGCAGGAGCAGGTCTGCGGAATAACAGCTCATCCGCTGGCCTGGAAATGCATAGGGCACCTTCTGGATCTCGCAGTTTGCCAGACTCCCGTCCTCCAGCTCAACCAATAGATCCATAATTAGCAGGGCTCCCCCATCCAGCAGGCACTCCTCCCCGGAAAGGATGCGCACTACCGTTACTTTTTTCCCCAGGATACTGCTCAGGAAACGGGATAACCGCTCCGGGTGAATGTCCAGATGGAACATCTTTTTAAAAAACGGGTCATAGGTCAGGGGCAGGGTTTTCTTCCCGGTACAAAAATCCAGGAAACGCTGCTTCCATCTCTCGTCCAGGCGTTCAAACTGATGGTAGGAGAGGGGGGATTCCTGAAGCTTCTTCAGCACCACGGGGACTTCCTCCTTGGGGCAAATGGGTTGCATGGTTCTTTTTTTCTACATAGGCAATACGCAAAACCTCCTTTGATTGATTACTTTTCATCCATTCAGGGTATCAGCGGTGGGAATTCACCGGAAACTAAGACCTGTATCAGATATTAGAACTATAGCACAATCCAAAGGGAACTGCAAGAATATTTTTACAACCCTTCCCCTTGATAAAAACAGGGCTGGAGTAAAACCATGCTCCAGCCCTTCCACACTCTATTCCACTGTAATGATCTTCTTGGGACACTTCTGTGCGCACACGCCGCACCCGGTACACTTGCTCTGGTCAATGTGGGCAATGTTGTCCTCCACCGTCACTGCGCCGGCAGGACAGTTCTTCTCGCAGAGCTTACAGCCAATACAGCCCACAGAGCAGGCCGCCATCACGTCCTTGCCCTTATTCTTGGACACACACTGTACCTTGTGCTTGGCGTCGTAGGGCACCAGCTCGATCAGGTTCTTGGGGCAGGCCTTGATACACTTGCCGCAGGCCTTACAAGCCTCCTTATCCACCACAGCCACGCCGTCCACCACATGGATCGCGTCAAAGGGACAGGCCTTCACGCAGCTGCCGAAACCAAGACAGCCGAAGTTACAGGACTTGGGGCCGCCGTTTGGCACAAAGGCCAGCATCTGGCAGTCCTCTTCCCCATAATATTCATAATCCTTCTTGGCCTTGTCGCAAGTACCGGCACATTTTACGAATGCCACCTGGCGTACCGCAGCCCCGGCTTCCACGCCCATGATGGCTCCCACCTTCTCGGCCACCGGAGCGCCGCCCACCGGGCATCCGCCCACCTCGGCCTCGCCCTTGACTATGGCAGCCGCCAGGCCGGAGCAGCCGGCATATCCGCAGCCGCCGCAGTTATTGCCCGGAAGGACGCCGGTGATGGCTTCCTCCCTGGGGTCAACCTCTACTTTTAATTTCTCTCCGGCAATCCCAAGGAAAAATCCAATGATAATGCCGGTGCCACCTACAATCACAGCGGCCAACACAATTCCCATTATATTCATCTGTCAGCCCTCCTATATCACGCCGGAAAATCCGAAGAAAGCAATCGCCATCAGGCCTGCAGTCACAAGTACAATGGCAGAGCCACGGAACGGCTTTGGAATATTGTTAAATTCAATCTTCTCACGGATACCGGCCATGATCACAATCGCAATGGTAAATCCAACCGCTGTGGCCAAACCGTTCACCACGCTGGCAAGGATCCCATAATCATTCTGGACGTTTTTCAGGGCAATACCAAGCACCGCACAGTTGGTGGTGATCAGGGGCAGGTATACACCCAGAGAATTATACAAAGGAGGCATTGCCTTCTTCAAAAACATCTCCACAAACTGTACCAGTGCAGCAATCACCAGAATAAACACGATGGTCTGCAGGTAGTCGAATTTGGGATATAAAATAAATTTGTAAATCACGCTTGTCACAAAGGACGCCAGGGTCAGCACGAAAATAACGGCGCCGCCCATACCCGCCGCAGTATTTACCTTCTTGGAAACACCCAGGAACGGACACAGGCCAAGGAACTGGCTAAGTACAACGTTATTCACAATGGCTGAGCCGATGGCGATCAAAATCAATTCTTTCATCTGTACTTATCCTCCTATGCTTCGTCTTTCTTCTGAGCTGCTGGCGCCTTGCCGCAGGCAGCGGACTGGCCGCAGCTTGCGCAATCTCCCGCCAGACAGCCCTGGGCTGCCGGAAGGGGTCTGCCCTTCTTCTCTGCGCTCTCACGGACCATGTTCATGATGGCCACAAGTACCGCCAGCACGAAAAATGCGCCCGGCGCCAGGCCAATCAGGGTAACCGGCGTATAGAGCTGCCCAAGGAGGGCAACCACTGCCAGAAGAACCAGCACAATGCCCACTGCAATGGCAACAATCTTAACCGGAGCTGTCCCGTTCTTCCGAAGGGACATGGCCCCCCAGGCAATCAGGATCACTCCCACTGCCAGGATCACAACGCCGATGCCGATTCCTGCCCCGGTGCCCATCATCTCACGAAGCTCTGTCATCTTCACGTTGAAGATGGTACCTGCCCCGATGATCTCACGGATAATACCAATACAGGTCAGGCCGAAGGTAAATCCAAGTCCCATGCCCACACCGTCAAAGATGGAGGGAACGATGGGGTTCTTGGAGGCATAGCTCTCGGCACGGCCCAGAATGATACAGTTTACCACGATCAGGGGAATGTAGATTCCCAGTGATGCATAAAGGCTGGGAATAAAGCCCTGTACCAGGAACTGCACAATGGTCACAAAGGACGCTACAATCACGATGAAGGCCGGAACACGGACCTTGTCGGGAATAATCTTCCGCAGCATGGAAATCAGCATGTTGGACAGGATCAGAACCACCGTGGTGGAAAGCCCCATACCCACGCCGTTGATGGCGGATGTAGTCACCGCCAGGGTGGGACACATACCCAGCATCAGGATAAAGGTTGGGTTCTCTTTAATCAATCCATTGTATACACGTTCTAAATTATTATTCATTTGCGCTGCCTCCTTCTATTGTCCGAAAGTAAGCAAGGCTCACATTCACTCCATTGGTCACAGCCCTGGATGTAATGGTTGCACCGCTGATTGCCTCAATCTGATTGTCCGCTGTGGCTGTGCCCTTTACCACCTCCAGGGATTCCACTGCCTTTTCCTCAAACTGGGAATAGAAATCAGACTCATTTGCCTTCATGCCAAGGCCGGCCGTCTCGCTGATGGCAGTAATGGAATAGCCGTTGACCACGCCCTCATTGGTAATGCCCACGGAGAAGGTAATATCCCCGCCATAGCCTGCATGGGAGGTAACGGTAACCACATAGCCAAGGGCAGCGCCGGAGCCGTCCTGGGCCACTACCACACCTTCGATGGTGTTATCCGGATATCCGCTGTCCGCCACCACGGCTTCTGCCGCAGCCTCGTCAAAGCCCTCATACTCCACGAAGCTCTCCGCCTCTGTGAATACATTGCGGTAAGCCTCCTGCTGTGCATTGTAGTTGGCCTGGGCAATGGGCTCCTTGGTAATCTCATAGACCAATCCCAGCAGCAGGCCGAACACCACTGTAATGGCTGTCATAATCAAAGCGTCTTTTACAATCTTCATTATCGCTCTCCTCCTTTCCCAAAGGGCCTGGGGATGGAGACCCGCTCAATCAACGGCACCAGAAGGTTGCTGAAGATGATGGCATAGGAAACTCCCTCTGCGGAAGCGCCGAAAATACGGAAAATCCCGGTAAGAATCCCAAGCACAATCCCAAAGATGATCTTGCCTAAGGGCGTAATGGGAGAAGTCACATAGTCGGTTGCCATGAAAAATGCTCCCAGCATAATGCCGCCGCCGCACAGCTGAGCCACCACATAATTCCAGTCAAAGCCGCGTCCGCCAAACAGCAGGACAAAAATCACAAAGGTTATCAGATATGTACCGGGAATCCGAAGGTCAATCACACCCATCAGGATCAGGAAAATCGCTCCGATGAGGATTGCGATCACAGAGGTCTCACCGATGGTTCCGGGAATCCGCCCGATCAGCATATCCATGGTATTCACGCCCTCACCTGCCTTCAGGGCTGCCAGGGGAGTTGCGCTGCTGACTGCATCCATGCCCTGGCTGATATAATACCTGCTGTTGGCAAAGGTTGTCATGGGGCCGGTAAAGGACAGAAGCAGGAAGCATCTGGCTCCCAAGGCCGGGTTCATGAAGTTCTGGCCCAGGCCGCCGAACAGGCACTTGACCACAACAATCGCAAAGGCTCCGCCCAGGACGGCCATCCACCAGGGAAGGGTCGGCGGCAGGTTCAGGGCCAGCAGAAGGCCGGTTACCACCGCACTGAGATCCGTGACCGTCTGCCTGCGCTTGGTCACGATGTTAAACAGGTACTCGGAAACAACACAGCTTGCTATGGTTAAAGCAATTAAAAACAAAGCCCGAAATCCAAAGTTATAAATACCAAACAGTGCGGCTGGCAGCAATGCAATCAATACATACAGCATGATCCTGCTGGTAGTATCCTTGGATCTTACGTGCGGTGAGGATGATACATTATACAAATCACTCACTTTTCGTCCACCTCTTTCTTTCTGTAAGATTTATTTTTTCCTTTTATTGGCAAGAACCGTCTTCTTCATCGACTTGATGGCCTGGGCCAGCTGTCTCTTGGCAGGGCAGATAAAGCTGCAGCTGCCGCATTCAATACATTCCAGTCCATTCCATTTTTCAAACAGCTCCTCCTGATAGTTCTCGGAATAATCTGCCAGTCTGGATGGTACAATACGGGAAGGACAGACCTCCACACAGCGGGCACAGTTGATACATGCACTGGGCTCATACTGTGCCACCTCATCCTCCGTCAGGCACAGCAGCGCCGAGGTGGTCTTGGTGGTGGGAATGTCCAGATGGAACATGGCAAAGCCCATCATGGGGCCGCCGGAAATAATCTTCTTGGGCTGTGTCCGAAAGCCTCCTGCCATCTCCACCAGCTCCGAGAAATTCGTCCCGATGCAGACAGAGAAATTGGCCGGGTTGTTCACGGCATTGCCTGTGATGGTCACAATCCGGTGCATCAGCGGCTTTCCAAGCTTCACGGCATTGTACACTGCCACCAGGGTATCTACGTTGTCCACGATGCAGCCGGCATCAGCGGGCAGCATGGACGCATTGATGGCCCTGCCGCTGACCGCATAGATCAGCTGACGCTCTGACCCTTGCGGATACTTGGTCTTGAGCGCCATCACCTCAATCCTGGGCTCATCCTTCACAAGCTCTGTCAGCAGCTTGATGCAGTCCGGCTTGTTGTCCTCAATCCCAAGCACCCCCTTGGCATTGTCAAACAGCTGCAGCACGATCTTCATACCACCGATGAGCTTCTCCGGCTCCTCCAACATCCTGCGGTAATCGGAGGTCAGATATGGCTCGCATTCCGCGCAGTTGGCAATCACGTAGTCAATCTTCTCCGGCTCCTTGGGAGACAGCTTCACGTGGGTAGGGAAGCCTGCGCCGCCCATACCTACAATACCGGCCTCCTTGATCTTGCCAATGACCTCCTCCTTGGATAATGACGTAACATCCTCTGTCTCCGTGAATTCCACTGACCGAAATTCCCCATCGTTCTCCACCACAATGGAGTTCACCATATCGCCCACCACCACGCGGCGGGGTTCAATGGCCTTCACGGTTCCGGATGCGGACGCATAGATGGGAGCCGACACGAATCCTCCGGCTTCCGCGATCTTCTGCCCCTTCAGTACCGTATCGCCCACAGCTACCAGCGGTGTGGCCGGCGCACCGATGTGCTGTGACAGCGGATACACCATATCGCCCTTGGGTAATACTTCCTGAATTGGTTTGTCCTTGGACAGCTCCTTCCCGTCATAGGGATGGATGCCGCCTTTAAAAGTACCTAGACCCATTTTCTTTTGCCCCTCTTTCTTTTGATCATTTAGAACCATTATAGCACAATTCAAATCTTTATCCATATACTTTCTTGTACTTTTTTCAAAACTTTTGTATGATAAGAGTACAAGCATTCTATTTACAAAGGAGAACCCTCATGAAGACATATTCCAAAACCACAGCCCTGACACAGACAGACCCGCTGACCCTCCAGGTATTCCATGAGCAGGCGCTGTTTTTTGACATTGAAACCACCGGATTTTCCGCCAGGCACCACCAGGTATATCTGATCGGCTGCGCCTTCCGCCAGGGCGAAGCAATCACCGTATGCCAGTATTTTGCCGAGACTCCTGCAGAGGAACCGGCCCTCCTTTGTGCCTTCCTGGCCCGTGCAGCTGCCTTTTCCTCTACCATCAGCTTCAATGGCCTGGGCTTCGACCTGCCCTTCCTGGCACAGCGGTGCAGTCTGCTCCATCTGGACTCTCCCCTTCCTGACATGCTGCATGTAGATCTGTTCCGGCTGCTCTCCCCCTTCCGCTCCATTTTCAAGCTGGAGGACATGAAGCAGAAAACACTGGAGCAGTTCCTGGGACTGACCCGGAAGGACGCATGCTCAGGCGGCGAGCTGATCAATGTCTATCGCGCTTACTGCCAGGCCCCCGGGGAGGAGGCCCTCTCCTTGATGCTGCTCCACAATTATGAGGACGTGCTGGGAATGCCGCAGCTTCTTCCCCTGCTGTCTTACGCGGAATTCTTCCAGGGGAATTTTACGGTCTCAAGCCGGACGGAGCATCCCTACCGGGACTATGAGGGCGCCCCTGCCCTGGAGCTGATCCTTCTCCTTGTGCCGGCCTTTCCTCTCCCCCGCCGAATCTCCTGCGGCGTGGATGAGATCTACCTCTCCGGCAGCGGGGCCGAGCTGCGCCTGCGGGCCAGGCTCTATCAGGGGGAGCTGAAATATTTCTATTCCAACTACAAGGATTATTATTATCTTCCCCAGGAGGATGTGGCAATCCACAAGAGCGTTGCCTTTTATGTGGATAAGGATTTCCGCACTCAGGCCAAGGCAGCCACCTGCTACAGCAAAAAAAGCGGACGTTTCCTGCCACAGTATAACGACCGCTTTTCTCCTTATTTTAAATTAGAGTATCATGATAAAATCTCTTACATTGAGATGGATGAGGACTTTATCTCCTCTCCAACCCTGCAGAAGGAATATGCCCTCCACCTCCTGCAGGTTCTGTCCGGACGCGCCTGATTACTTCCAATCCTTTTTCAGCTTCTCCAGTGTGCTATTGATCAGCTGCTCCGCATCGTCGTCGTCAAAAGCCTGGAGACGCTCCTGGATCTTAATGAGGTTGCTTAATACATAGGAGGGAATCTCATAATGCTTCAGCTCCTCAATCTTCTCCATGGCCTCATCTGTATTGAAGTCCCCGATTTCCTTCTGGATGAACAGAAGTCTGGAATTGATCTCGCCCATATTGATGGAGGAGGTTGCAGTGGAGGAAATGCTGTCCTCCTGCTTTTCTATGAGCTTCAGCACACGTTCCACCGTGCGCTGGGCCCCCTCGATGTTATTCCCGGTCAGCTTATTGCGGACAACCTGCATACGCCCGGACACGCTTTTATCGATCTGGTAAAATAAAATCTCCTCGGTCTGGGTGATGGCTGCCTTGATCTTCCCCTCCTTGATGGAATCCCGCACACGGCTGATGCGCTGATACACCTCACTGCTCTCCATGGGCAGCGTCCCATGGCGCCTAAGGGCCCGCTCAATCCGCTCATGAAGGTCTTCTGAGTTAAAGGGCTTCACAATGTAATCCATGATTCCCAGCTTGGAGCCCTCCACTACCGTTGCCTTATCCTTCACGGCCGTCAGGAAAATAACAGGGATGGTAACACCGTTATCCAGGGAACGGATCTCCCGCAGTGTCTCGATCCCGTCCATCAAAGGCATCTGCACATCCATCAGGATCAGATCCACCTGCTCCACATAGAGGAACTTGATGGCTCTCCGGCCTGAGCTTACAGGAATTACCTCATAGGTATCCTTCAGATCCTGCTCCAGGGCCGCAAGATTCACAATATTATCATCCACTACCAAAATTCGCATCTTATCCATTGATATGACTCTCCTTATTCATGACAATAAAACAATGTCCAAAAGGCTGTCGCACTGTTCTGGTGCGGCAGCCCTTGTCTTATAGCTTCTGAAAGAAAAACGAATGATTTCGCTGGTAATTTAATTCACGATAGCTCATGATCTGTTCCGTGCTTCCGATGAACAGAACTCCGCCCTGTACCAGTGAATTGTTAAATCTTCTGTATACCTCTTCCTTTGCCTCTTCTGTAAAATAGATCAATACATTCCGGCATACAATCAGATGACATCCGGTGGGATAGGGGTCCTTTAAGAGGTCATGCTGCTTAAATTCCACTCTTGCCTTGATCTCATCTGCAATCTTGTAGGAGGAACCTACCTTGGTAAAATATTTGCTTTTAAATTCGGATGGCACTGCGGCAAGACTCTTCTCCGCATACAGGCCCATGCGGGCTGTATCCAGGATCTGCTTATCAATGTCAGTTGCAATAATTTTGATCTGCGAAATAGGCAGAAACTTGGATAATGCCATCACCAGAGAATATGGTTCGTCGCCGGTAGAGCATGCTGCGCTCCAGATCTTAAGACGATTGCCGTACTTCTCGATCAGTTCCGGAAAGACCTCCTTCTCCAACAGCTTCCATTGATCCGGATTCCGATAAAACTCCGATACGTTGATGGTCAAAAAGCCGACAAACTGCTCAAACTTCTCCTTGTCCTTCTTGAGCATCGTTACATACTCATCATAATTCTTAGCTTTATTCTTTGTGATCAGGGAATCGATCCGGCGCTTCATCTGCCGCTCCTTGTATGCATTCAGATCGATTTTTGTCAACTGGTAGACGTCTTTTTTAAACTTTTCATAATCTCCAAACATTTATCAATACCTCTGACTCTTATTTTATTCTTCCTCTACATCCGATGCGTCAGCAAGGGCCTTCATGCTCAGGCTGATCTTCTTGTCTGCCTCATTGAAGTCCACGATCTTGGCTTCAATCTCCTGGCCGATCTTCAGTACATCAGAAGGCTTCTCCACATGCTCCCTGGAAATCTGGGACACATGAAGCAGCGCATCCACACCCGGATACAGCTCCACGAAGGCGCCGAAATCTGTCATACGTGCAACCACACCTGTCACAATCGTTCCAACAGCATATTTGTCAGAAGCGTCCTTCCAGGGATTCTCATCCTCAAACTTCATGCTCAGAGCGATCTTGCTGTCATGGATATCCTTAATAAAGGCTCTGACCTCATCGCCCACCTTAAATACCTTCTTGGGATTCTCCACACGTCCCCAGGACATCTCGGAGATATGCAGCAGGCCGTCAGCTCCGCCAAGATCAATAAATGCTCCAAAGTCTGTGACATTCTTCACAGTTCCCTCAATCACATCGCCGATCTGGATCCGCTCGAACAGCGCTCTCTGGCGCTCTGCCTTCTGGGCAACCAGAAGCTGCTTCCTGTCGCCGATGATTCTTCTTCTTCTGGGATTGAACTCTGTGATCACAAAATCAATCTCCTGGCCGTCATACTTGGTGAGATCCTTCTCATATGTATCGGATACCAGGCTTGCGGGAATAAAGATTCTGGTCTCATCCATCACAACGCTTAAGCCGCCGTCCAGCACCTGGGTAACCGTAGCGCTTAAGATCTCCTGGTTGTTGAAGGCCTCCTCCAGCCGCTTGCTGCCCTTCTCTGCTGCAAGGCGTTTGTAGGACAGGAGAACCTGGCCCTCGCCGTCATTCACTTTTAAAACTTTTGCTTCCATGGTGTCTCCTACGGAGACTACAGTAGTCAGATCAACATTGGCTTCGTTTGTATATTCATTCCGTGTAATGATACCATCGGCCTTGTAACCAATATTCAGAACAATCTCATCTGGCTTTACGCCTATGACAGTACCTTCGACCACTTCTCCATTCCTTATAGTTTTAAATGATTCGTCCAGCATTTGTTCAAAACTCTTCTCTTCCATTGTTTGAACCTCCTCTATTATATTATTTGGGGTGGATGCCCCTGCGGTAATACCTACGCTGCCAAAAAACTGCAGTTTTGACACATCAAGATCCTTGCGTGTCTGTATATAGTAAGTATTTTCACATTCATTTTTACATATTTCAAATAGCTTCTGCGTGTTGGAACTTGTCCTCCCGCCGATCACAATCATGGCATCCATCTTAGCGGCAAGCTCCCTCGCCTCAGTCTGTCTCTCCTGTGTGGCATTGCAGATCGTATTTAAAACAATTATATCATAACCTTTTTTCTCTATAATTTCAACCAAATCTTTAAATTTCTTGTAGTTAAATGTCGTTTGGGCCACAATACAGATCTTTTTATTGCCAAAAATGCAAAAATTTTCCGCTTCCCCGGGGTTTGAGATCACGGTTGTGGTATCCGGCTGCCCCCAGCCGCAGATCCCCTCCACCTCCGGGTGGGAGCTGTTTCCTATTACAATAATATGCGCTCCGTCCCGGGTGTGTTCCTCCACCAGCCGGTGAATTTTGCGCACAAAGGGGCAGGTGGCGTCCACATAATCGATTCCGTTCCCCTCCAGGATATCGTAAATCTCCTTTGCAACGCCATGGGAGCGGATCACCACCGTCCCGTCCCGGCAGGATAGGAGATCCTCCCTGGCTTCGATGACCTGCACCCCTCTCCGGTTCAGATCCTCCACCACGGTTTCATTGTGGATAATCGGGCCGTAGGTGTATACCTTTTTTCGCTGGCCGGCCAGCTCATATACCGTATTCACCGCCCGTTTCACCCCAAAGCAGAAGCCGGCGCTTTTGGCCACTGTCACCTTCATGGCCGCTGCCTCTCTCTGGCACAGGATACAATTGCAGCCGTCACCTCTTCGATGGTCATATCCGAGCTGTCCACCAGAACGGCATCCTCTGCCTTCTTCAGGGGCGCGGTCTCACGGCTCATATCCCGCCGGTCCCGCTCCTGGATATCCCGGCAGATCGCTGTAAGGTCGCAGGCCTCTCCCCGGGCTGTCAGCTCATCGAACCGGCGCTTCCCCCTAGTCTCAACGCTGGCCGTCAGATAGATCTTCAGGGGCGCATCCGGCAGGACGCAGGTGCCGATGTCCCGGCCGTCCATAATCACATCCGCCTTTTTGGCCAGCTCCTGCTGAAGGCGCAGGAGCTTGGCCCGCACTGCCGGATAGGCGCTGGTAAGGGAGGCGGTATTCCCCACCTCCTCGGTACGGATCAGCCCGGTCACATTCTCCTGATTCAGAAGAATCTGCTGTTCTCCGCCCTCATAGGCAATGGATACCTCCATATGCTCCACAGCCTCTGCCACAGCCTGCTCCTCTGCTGCGGGAATACCCCGACGAAGGACAGCCAGCGCCATGGCCCGGTACATGGCCCCGGTATCCACATAGATGTAGCCCAGCTCCTTTGCCACCCGTTTTGCAATTGTGCTCTTTCCGGCTCCGGCCGGCCCGTCTATGGCAATATTAAATCCCATATTGCTCCTCCCTCTTATATACTCTCACCGGCAAGGTAGCCGGTGGACCATGCGATCTGCAGATTAAAGCCTCCGGTCAGGGCATCCAGGTCAAGGACCTCCCCGGAAAATACAGGCCGGGCACCACCTTAGACTCCATGGTGGAGGGATCTACCTCCCGCACCGCCACGCCGCCCCGGGTGATAATGGCCTCCGAATAGCCCCGAAGCCCGGTCAGCGTCAGGGGCAGGCCCTTGGTCAGCGCTGCCAGCCGCTGCCGTTCCTGCTTTGTCACGGCATTCACCTGCTTCTCCTGGGAAATGCCGCTTAGGGCTGCCATTACGGGAGCCAGCCTGGCCGGATACAGGCCCGGAAGCACATTTTTCACCGCCCGGTTGGGCGCTGCCTCAAAATCCCGCAGAATGCGCCGGTCCAGCTGCTCTTCTCCAAGGGCCGGCTTCAGGTCGATCTCCATGGAAAGAGACGACTTCACCGCCTCATCCTTCAGGATGCTGCTGGCCGACAAAAGCAGGGGGCCGCTGACTCCAAAATGGGTGAACAGCATCTCTCCAAAGCCCTGATACAGCCGCTTGCCCTTCTGCGATATGGCAATTGACACATTCCGCAGGGAGAGCCCCTGAAGCTCCTTCACCCAGGCCTCCTCCGCCTCGAAGGGAACCAGCGCCGGCCTGCACTCCGCCACGGTATGACCCAGCTCCCTGGCAAACCGGTAGCCATCCCCAGTGGAGCCGGTGCTTGCATAGGACAGGCCGCCGGTGGCCACCACCACTGCATCTGCCTCAAGGGTCCGGCCATCCGCCAGCCTCACTCCGGCTGTCCTGCCCTGCTCTGTCAGGACCTGGGAAACCGCTGTGCGCAAGGAAACCTTCACCCCATAGCGCTCCATGGTGCGGGCCAGGGCTGCCGTCACATCGGAGGCCCGCTCCGAAGCCGGAAATACCCGGTTCCCCCGCTCTGTCCGAACCGCCATCCCCTTCTCCTCAAAAAATTCCATGGTCTGGAAATTGGAAAAGGTGTAGAAGGCGCTGTACAGAAACTTGGGATTGCGCATCACATTGTCAAACAGCTCCTGGGTATCGCAGGCATTGGTGAAGTTGCAGCGCCCCTTGCCTGTGATGTATAGCTTTTTTCCCAGCTTTTCATTTTTTTCCAGAAGCAGCACCCTGTGCCCCCTCTGGGCGCAGCGCAGGGCCGCCATCATTCCTGCGGCCCCGCCGCCGATTACAATTACAGCTTTTTGATCCATTTATTATTCCAGCCTCGCATAACGCATTCCCAAAGAATCGTCAATGTGGTTAATCTCGTCGCTCTCATATACCTGGTATTCGTCCCAGATCCCCTCCAGCATCTCCAGTGTCTTGGCCACCTGGGACTGCTTCCTCATACAAAGGGCCACAATCAGGGCATTGATCACACTTAAGGGCGCCACCAGGGAATCCACAATAGAGGCCATATCGCTGCTGGCGATGAGATTGCAGGAGGAATACAGGTTCATGGGGGAATGGACGCTGTCTGTCAGGGTGATCACCTTGGCGCTGCGGTTATTGGCAAATTCCATGGCTTTCAGGGTGCGCATGGAATACCGCGGGAAGCTGATCCCGATGATGACATCTTCACTGCTGATACGTACCATCTGCTCAAACAGCTCGCTGGCGCTGTTGGTATGCAGCAGATGCACATTCTCAAACATCAGATTAAAATAGAAGGCCAGAAAGCTGGCCAGGGGCGCGCAGCTGCGGATGCCTACAATATAAATATGCCTGGCATTGAGAATGGTCTCCACCGCCAGCTCAAAGGCTGTCTGGTCAATCCCCTCCATAGTCTCTTTGATCTTGTCCGCATCTGACGTAAGAACGGTCTCCAGGATCCGTGACTGGCTGATCCGGCCATAGGTAACCTCCATCCGCTGGATGGAATTGAGCTTGTTGCGCACCAGCTCCTCCAGGGCCTTCTGGAACTCCGGATAGCCCTTGTAGCCCAAATGGGTCGCAAAACGCACCACCGTTGACTCGCTGACCCCCACAACAGCCCCCAGCTTCGCTGCTGTCAGAAATACCGCCTTGTCATAATTGTCCGTGATGTAGTTTGCCAGGCATTTCTGCCCCTTGCTGAGGCTGCTGTACCTGTCATTGATGCGATTGCTCAATTCATTGGTGTTACTCATCGCTGCTTCCACTCCCCTAATTACCGCTCTATGAAAAAGTATAAGAAATTTTCCCTGCTTTTGCAAGTAAAAATTCTATAAATTCAAATATCCGAAAAAGAATCCTGCTCTGCAGGATTCTTTTTCTCCGTCCTTTTTGGTTCAGATTTGGTTCAGACAGGGTATGCACCCGTCTCCGTATCCGCCACAGAAGCGTCTACCCGCGTCTTCTGTGCCTGGCGGTACTTGAAAAATTCCGTGGCAACCTGGGGGAACAGCGCATAGGAAAGCACATCCTCGTCCTGCTCCTTCCACTGGGCCATCTCGGCCTCGATCTTGTCAAGCTCCGGCTCCAGCAGGTCTGCCGGGCGGCAGGTAATCACCGGCTCGTCCCCGATGACCTTCTTCACCACCTCCGGGTTGAAGGGCTTGACGGTCTGGCCGTACTCGCCCCGCAGGATGGCCTTGGTCTCCTTGGTGGCCACCTTGTACCGCTCGCCCATCAGCACGTTGAACACTGCCTGGGTTCCCACAATCTGGCTGGAGGGCGTTACCAGGGGCGGCTCGCCCAGATCCTGGCGCACCCTGGGGATCTCCTTCAATACCTCCTCATACTTATCCTCCGCATTCTGCTCCTTCAGCTGGGAGATCATGTTGGAGAGCATGCCGCCCGGCACCTGGTACATCAGAGTCTTGATGTTGACCCCCAGCACCTTGGCGTTCATCAGTCCGCTGTCCAGGCATTCCTCCCTAAGGGGCCGGAAGTAGTCGGCAATCTCTGCCAGCAGGTTCTGGTCAAAGCCCGGGTCATAGGGCGTTCCCTTAAAGGTCTCAGCCATCACCTCGGTGGCTGGCTGACTGGTTCCCAGGGCAAAGGGAGAAACTGCCGTGTCAATCACATCACAGCCATGCTCCACGGCCTTCAGATAAGTCATGCTGGCCACACCGCTGGTATAGTGGGTGTGGAGCTGAATGGGAATGCTGGTGGCGCTCTTTAAGGCATCCAGAAGCTCCTCTGCCTTATAGGGCACCAGAAGCCCCGCCATATCCTTGATGCAGAGGGAATGGGCGCCCATCTCCTCCACTCGTCTGGCAATGTCCATCCAGTAATCCAGGGTGTAGGCATCTCCCAGGGTATAGGACAATGCGATCTGAGCATGGCCCTGCTCCTTGATGGCGGCCTTCACCGCGGTCTCCAGATTACGGATATCATTGAGGCAGTCAAAGATACGGATAATATCAATTCCGTTTGCAATGGATTTCTGCACAAAATATTCCACCACATCATCCGCATAATGGCGGTAGCCCAGGATATTCTGCCCACGGAACAGCATCTGCAGCTTTGTATTCTTAAAGCCGGCCTTCAGCTTCCGGAGCCGATCCCAGGGATCCTCCTTCAAAAAGCGCAGGGATGCGTCAAAGGTGGCTCCTCCCCAGCACTCCACGGAATGATATCCCACCTGATCCATTTTCTCTATGATGGGCAGCATCTGCTCTGTGGTCATTCTGGTGGCAATCAGAGACTGATGCGCGTCACGAAGAACCGTTTCTGTAATTTTCACCGGTTTTTTTACAATATCAGACATATTCTCCTCCTATTTAAATCCCAAAAATAGCCATAAAGGTTCCGGCTGCCACTGCTGTTCCGATTACGCCTGCCACATTGGGTCCCATGGCATGCATCAGCAGGAAGTTGGTGGGATCCTCCTCCGCTCCAACCTTCTGCGCTACTCTGGCTGCCATCGGCACTGCGGATACGCCGGCCGCACCGATCAGCGGATTCACCTGGCCATGTGTGAGCTTGCACATTATTTTGCCGAAAAGGACTCCTGCCGCAGTTCCGAATGCAAAGGCAACAAGGCCCAGTACAAAGATCAGGATCGTCTGCCAGTTCAGGAATGCCTCTGCGCTGGTGGTGGCGCCCACGCTGGTGCCCAGCAGAATCACCACAATATACATCAATGCATTGGAGGCTGTCTCTGTCAGCTGGCGCACCACGCCGCTTTCACGGAACAGGTTGCCCAGCATCAGCATACCCACCAGGGGCGCTGTGGTGGGAAGCACCAACACCACGACAACCGTAACCACGATGGGGAACAGCACACGCTCCAGCTTGGATACCGGCCGAAGCAGCTGCATCCGGATCTGGCGTTCCTTCTTGGTGGTCAGCAGCTTCATGATGGGCGGCTGGATAATCGGAACCAGCGCCATGTAGGAATAAGCTGCTACGGCTATGGGGCCCATGAGACCGGTCTGCTGCAGCTTTCCGGCCAGGAAAATGGAGGTAGGGCCGTCCGCCCCGCCGATAATGGCAACTGCTGCAGCTGCCTTGTCGGAAAATCCGAACAAAATCGCCATCAGGTATGCCGCGTAAATACCAAACTGCGCCGCTGCTCCCAGAAGAAAGCTCTTGGGGTTGGCAATCAGGGGTCCGAAGTCCGTCATCGCGCCCACGCCCAGGAAGATCAGGGAAGGAAGAATCGACCATTCATCCAGCAGATAGAAGTAATGCAGCAGGCCTGCCGCTCCCCCGTCTGCCTCCTTCAGGGAAAGCATAATATCCGGGAACATATTCACCAGCAGCATTCCAAAGGCAATCGGCACAAGGAGCAACGGCTCAAACTGCTTTGCAATGGCCAGGTACAGGAATACGGCGGCCACCACAATCATAGCAAAATTGCCCCAGGTAAGATTAAAAAATGCTGTCTGATGGACGAGGTTTCCCATTGTTTCAAAGATATAACTACCCATTATGGTAACCTCCTATTGTTATTCGTTCAATGTGGCCAATAATGCTCCTGCTTCCACACTCTGTCCTTCGCTGACATTGATGCTGGCTACGGTTCCGTCCTTGGGGGCTACCACCGGCGTCTCCATCTTCATAATCTCCAGCACCAGAACGGTATCTCCGGTCTTCACCTGAGCGCCCACTGCGGCCTCAATCTTGAATACCTTGCCGGCAGCTCCTGCCTCGATCTTAATGCTGCCCTCTCCGCCGGCTGCTGCCGGGGCCGGCGCTGCTGCCTTGGGGGCTGCCGGGATAACCGGAGCCTTTCTTGGGGCTGCCGGGGCCGAAGCCGCTCCCTGGCCGTTCTCCTCAACCGTCACATCATATACGTTACCATTTACAGTGATTGTATAGCTTTTCATGATCTTTCCTCCTAAACTTATCTTCTTTTAATTGACCGAACCACAAAATCATCCGCAGACTGCCCGGTAGCCGCTGCAATTGCCGCTGCAATAACAGCCACAAGCTCCAGATCGTCCGTCTCCTGTACCGGCTGCTGCATCACCGGCGTCTCTAACAGAACCTGCATCTCCTTACTCTGTCCCGCCAGCTTCTGTTCCTTCCGCTGTGCAGCCTTCTTCTCCAGCACCGGAATCACCCGGAAGCAGGAGATAATCAGGCTGATGAGAATCAGCATCACAAATACGGTTCCCATGCCCATCAGGGTATTCAGGGCAGCCTTTCCCATCTTCTCGCCGGTACTGTAAACAAGGTCAATGGTAACAGTCTCTACATCCATGGTCAGATTCTCATATACCACGGTGAGAACTGCCGGTCTCTGGCTGAACTTCAATTCCAGCTCTGTTGTTGTGGTCTTTCCGGATTTGGTAACCGAAAAATCACCAAGGCCCTGGTATTCTCCCAGCTGATCCGCAATGGATACCCAGCCCTTGAACATTGTATATTGCTGATCCATGCCCTCATAGGATTCCATGACAGCCTTAAGCTCCCGCTCTGACATTGCATCCAGCTGATCCACCAGCCCCTGGGCCTGTTCCATGGGAACGCTCTGGATTCCCTGCCAGGTCTGCTCTGCATAGCTCTCCAGCTGGTCATAGCTGAAGCCATTGTAATCCACATCCCTGGGATCTGCTCCGCAGGCAGCCAAAAACAGGACGCACAGGCAGATGCAAAGCATCCAACTTAATTTTCTCTTCATATCATCCACCCTTTATTTCGCACCATGTTTCTTCATGGGTCCTTCCACACTCTTGGTATACAGCATCTCAAAGGCCGCGATCACGTATTTCCTGGTATTTTTCGGCTCGATTACCAGATCCACATAGCCGCGCCGGGCTGCGGAGAGCACGCTGTTCTGCAGCTGCTCATACTCCCTGGCCTTCTCCTCAACCACTGCTGCCGCTTCCTTCTCATACATGATCTTGGCTGCCAGCCTGGCATCCATCATTCCAATCCGGCTGTCCTCCCATGCATAGACCAGATCCGCTCCGATGGCCTTGGAATTCATTGCCACATAGGCGCTGCCGTAGGCATTGCCGATCAGTACATTGACCTTCGGCACGGATGATGCAGCAAAATTCCGGACCATATGCGAAAGGGCCCGGGCCTGGGACTTCTCGGAGCATGCGGAGGCCGCAAAGCCCTCCGTGTTGGTCAGGGACAGCACCGGTATTCCAAAGGCATCGCAGAACTGCACAAAATCTGCCGCTTTGTTGCAGCCTCTGCTGGTCAGGGCCGGCTCATAGGTCTCTGTGATATTCCCTTCCTCGTCATGGCATTCCGTACAGTTGGCCACAGCCCCCACTGTCATCCCGTTCAGCTGGATGAAGCCGGTCACCATATCCCTGGCATAATCCTTCTTGGTCTCCACAAAGAGGTAATCGTCGGAAATCTGTGCCAGGAGGCTTCTTGTATCCCCTGCACATCCGGACAAATTCTCGCAGATACGGTTCAGATCGTCGCTGCACTCGCCCACATAGGCACCCTGCTCATTGTTGCCCGGCAGGATCGTAACCAGCTGGCGGAGCCATGCCAGAATCTCCTCCGCCGTTCCGCAGCCGTCAATCATCCCGGTGTGCGCGCTCTGGTAGGATGCGCTGGAGGTATCGCATTTCTCCGCAGAATTCCCCGGAAGTGCATTGGGGGAATTCACAAATACATGTCCTTCCTTCTCCACAAAAGCGAAATCGCTCAAAGCAGGCACAAGAGAGAGCCCGCCGCCGCAGCTTCCAAATACTGCGCAGAGCTGCGGGATCACACCGCTTGCCTTCACCTGGCTGGCATAGATCTCACCCAGCCCCTGCAGGGCGTCCACAGACTCCTGCAGGCGTATGCCCGCACAGTCCAGCATGCCAATCACCGGCGCCCCCATCTTCATGGCCATATCGTAGATCCCGGTGATCTTCTTGCTGTGCATCTCGCCGATGGTTCCCTTCAACACAGACACATCCTGGCTGTACACATACACCAGCCTCCCGTCGATGAGGCCGTAGCCGGTAATCACGCCGTCCGTGGGCGTATCTGTCTGTGCCAGGTTAAAATCGGTGCTCCTGGCAGTTACCAGGGAGCCAATTTCCATAAAGCTCCGTTCGTCAAGAAGCGAGCATATCCGCTGTCTTGCCAACGTCTCTGTGCCATTACTCATATCTCAACCTCCGTAATAAAACAAATTTTCTTCCGATTGTAATTATATTACTTTTAAGTAACTTATTCAATAGGTAATTGTTAAAAATTTCACATTATTTTAATATTTATTGTCTGTATAATGGGGTTAAAACCCTCGCCTTTAGGCGAAACCTTTAG
>CAJUQB010000055.1 GCA_910588285.1 uncultured Lachnospiraceae bacterium | reverse complement strand
ACGAAGAAACGTTGAATTCATTGCTTAAGGGGATTGTAACATAGAGAAATAAAAATTACAATCCCCAATTTTTTGAATCTCGATTAAAAAACCATTTCTGATTACTACTCACGGCCCGGGGGCCGCTCATAGCAACGATTCGGGGCGATATTCCGAATTTTGCTACGCAAAAATCGCCCCTCACTCCTGAATCATGTTCTCACGGAACGCGCAGCCAGTGCGCATTCCTGACCCGTGAAAAGTAACCATTTCTGATTACAATTCACGGTGCCTTGCACCCTGCTGCAGGGCATCCGGCCAGTAAAATAGCAGTTGCGTGCATCCAGCCCCTCGCCGTCAGGCGACTTTTCAATGGGCTGGATGCGATCTCTGCCCCTGCCAGGATACCGCAGAGGGTTGTGGAGGCCTCCCGGGATTCCGGTACGTTCAGCGCCCAGCTGGCTTCCAGGGCAATGGCTGCTCCATTGGCCATTTTAATATATCCAACTGTGGAATCCTCCACCTCAAAGGTCTTGGGATCCCAGGGGCCGAACAATATCCGATCCTGATATATCCCAAGAACCTCTTTATTCGGAATTCATCTGCGGATAATAACCGTTTTGATATGCCTTATCCAAAGGTACATCATATGCGTCCAGCAGAACAATCACAGGAGTCCCATAATGTTTGGAAAGAAGCTTTGTCAAAAGTTTTTTCTTTTCTTCCTTCGCCTACTCTATTTTATCCAGGCTCACCGGCAGCTCCTTCAGCAGGCCCTCCCACTCCATGTCCTTCGACAGGTAATCCGCCACCTCCTGCACGGTATACGCCCCCACCTTCATCTGATTCTGGGACAGATACATAAACCCGCCAAACAAAAGCAATGCCACCACAAGCCGCCACTTCCAGGCCCCGCTGCTCCCGGAAAAAACATCCGTCTCTCTGTTCTCCTCTGCCGCTGCCCCCACATCCCGATACCGCCCGCTCTTTTCCGGATTCTGAAAGGAAGCCTTCACCTGCTCCACATACCTGCGCCGCTCCTCCAATGTCTGTTCCATCATCCTGTCATCCTCCATACGATTTCCCAAAAAGACAATAGTTTACATAAATAAATTATGTAAACTATTTTCCTCTTCTCTCTCTTTATTTTATTCTGCATTCACAGCTATTATGCGTCAGGAACATTTGTTCGCAATATCGGCAGGCGCCAGAACCGGCTTCACCTCTGGGCCAGCTCCCTGGAAACATCCTCCCAGGTCACTCCCTTTTCCAGCATCAGCACCATCATATGGTACAGCAGATCCGAGATCTCGTATTTCAGCTCCTCAGGATCCGGATTCTTCGCTGCAATTACAAGCTCTGTGGCCTCCTCCCCGATCTTTTTCAGAATCTTATCCAGCCCCTTCTCCAGCAGATAATTGGTATAAGACCCCTTCTTGGGGTTCACCTTCCGGTCTGCAATCACCGAATACACGGACTCAAACACCTTCAAGGGATTCTTCTCCACCGTATCCTTCTGCACCAGATCCTGGAAAAAACAGCTGGGGGCTCCGGTATGGCAGGCCACACCCACCTGGGACACCTTTGCCAGGATGGTATCATTGTCACAATCCAGGGTCAGAGATTTCACATACTGGTAATGTCCGCTGGTCTCCCCCTTGAGCCAGAGTTCCTGGCGGCTGCGGCTGAAGTAGGTCATTTTTCCGGACTCAATGGTGCGGGAAAATGCCTCCCGGTTCATGTAAGCCAGCATCAGGACCTCCAGGGTCCGGTAATCCTGTACAATCACAGGAATCAGCCCGTCGGAATTCAATTGAAAGCGATCAAAGGCAACTGCGGATTCGAATTTCTGGGTCTTTATGCCATTCATGGCAAGAATCATTTTCTCCTTCATCACATCCGTATCCGGATCGTTGAGATAACTGCCAAAAATCCCGGACACCTGCTCCCGCCGGAGCAGGGACACCCAGCGGTCCAGATCATACTGATCCTGCTTCACCACATAGGGCAGGCTGCTGACATTGTCCACCGTATCCACAATGTCCTGGTTCAGCACGATCATTTCAGACACATGAGCCTCAATGGCCTCCCGGTGCTTAAAGAGAATATCCACATTTTGAAGGGTGATGGCAATCTTCTCCCGGCCAAAGCGCGCCCCGGCCTCCTCTGCAAGCCTTGCCGTGACCGGCTTTGTGCTGTTGAGCATAACCTGCTGACAGCCGGCATACAGAAGCTTTTTGATATCCTCTGTCCGGCTGATGTTGCCGCCGGCACACACCGGAACCTCCACCAGGCGGTTCAGCTCTTTGATGGCAAGAATATTCTTCTCATGCTCCTGCTCATCCTCAGACAGGTCAAAAATCAAAAGCTTATCAATGCCGCTGTCATTGTACCGTTTCACCAGCGCTTCAACATCCGCGATCCGATTCTGGGCCCGAAGGCCGTCTACTGCCTCCCCATCCTTGATATAAATGGAAGCAATCAATTTTTTGTGCTGCATAAGATCACCTACAAGCTGCCTTTCGTTGAGAGGATATCCGTAATCCGGGGGTCAATCTGGGTGGCCTCATCCAGCGCCCGCCCAAAGGCCTTGAACAGCGCCTCCACCATATGATGGCTGTTTTTTCCATCCAGAAGCTTCAAATGGAGGTTCATGCCTGCGCTGTAGGAAACGGCATAGAAGAATTCCCGGACCATCTCTGTGTCCATATAGCCTACTTTTTCTGTGGGAAATTCGCAGTCAAAGGACAGATAGGGCCTGCCGGAGAGATCCACGGCACATAGGGCCAGCGTCTCATCCATGGGCAGCATACAGCTTCCGTAGCGTTTGATGCCCCGCTTATTGCCCAGGGCCTTGCGGATGGCATTCCCCAGGACAATCCCGCAGTCCTCAATAGTGTGGTGGGTATCTACGATCAGATCCCCCACAATGCTCACCTCCAGATCAAAAAACCCGTGGCGGGCAAAGCCGTCCAGCATGTGGTCAAAAAAACCGATGCCTGTGTCAAGCTTGTTCTGACCGCTGCCATCCAGACGGAGGCTCATGCGAATATCCGTCTCCTTTGTCTTGCGGTTGTACTGTGCGCTTCTTGTATTTTCAGCCATTATTTTACCTCCTGTTCTTCAAAACGGACCTGAATGGAATTGGCGTGAGCCGTCAGCTGTTCGCAGGTGGCAAACTGCACAATATCCTTGTAAATGGGGGCAAGGGCCTCCCTGGAATACGAAATAATACTGGATTTCTTGATAAAATCATCCACCCCCAGGGGCGAGAAAAACTTGGCCGTCCCATTGGTGGGCAGCACATGGTTGGGGCCTGCAAAATAATCCCCCAGAGGCTCCGAGGAATATTCGCCGATGAAAATCGCACCGGCATTCTTGATCTTCATCATTACCTCAAAGGCATTGGCCGTCACAATCTCCAGATGCTCCGAAGCAATCTCATTGGCAGCCGCAATGGCCTCCTCAAGATCCTCTGCCACCAGGATATACCCGTAATTGTCCAGAGATTTTTGTATGATTTCGCTGCGTGACAGCTCCTTCAGGAATCCTTCCACCTCAAGAGACACCTGCTCTGCCAGCTTTCTGCTGGTGGTGATTAAGATCGCGCTGGCCAGCTCGTCGTGCTCTGCCTGAGACAACAGGTCTGCCGCCACATACCGGGGATTGGCCGTCTCGTCGGCCAGCACCAGGATCTCGCTGGGCCCGGCAATGGAATCAATGCTCACATGGCCGAACACTGCCTTCTTGGCCAGGGCCACATAGATGTTGCCCGGGCCCACGATCTTGTCTACCTTGGGGATACTCTCTGTGCCAAAGGCCAGGGCCGCAATCGCCTGGGCGCCGCCTGCCTTGTAGATCTCGGTAACTCCCGCCTCCCTGGCTGCTGCCAGGGTTGCCGGGTTCACCTGCCCCTCCCGGCTGCAGGGCGTCACCATCACAATCCGTTTTACCCCAGCCACCTGGGCGGGCAGGACATTCATCAGCACGGAGGAGGGATATGCCGCCTTGCCTCCGGGCACATAGACCCCCACGCTTTCTAAGGGCGTCACCTTCTGCCCCAGCATTACGCCGTCCTCCCGGCTGTCAAACCAGCTGTACTGCCGCTGCTTCTCGTGGTAAGCCCGAATGTTCTTCAGGGCCTTGCCCATCACCTCCAGCAGCTTGGGATCCACCTGCTCACAGGCTCTGGCAATCTCCTCCTCTGTCACCCGCACCGTACCAGGGGTAAGCTCTGCGCCGTCAAACTGCCTGGTGTAGGCAAATACAGCCGCATCCCCCTCTGCGCGCACCCGCTCTATAATCTCAGCCACACGGCTCTCATATTCCGGATAACTGTTGGGGCTGCGTTTCAGCAGATCCTCCAATAGATGGTCTTTTGTCTCCCTGGTCAAAGATAAAATTCTCATGCTCATTGTCCTTCCTTCTGCAGCAGATTCTTCAGGTTATGAATCAGCTCTGTAATCCGTCCGTGCTCCATCTTCATGCTGACCGGATTCACCACCATCCGTGCGGACAGAGGGCATACCTCCTCCAGCACCTCAAGGCCGTTTTCCCTAAGGGTGGAGCCAGTCTCCACGATATCCACAATCACCTCAGAGAGCCCCACAATGGGCGCCAGCTCAATGGAACCGTTGAGCTTGATGATCTCCACGGTCTGATGCTTCTTATTATAAAAATAGTCCTTTGCAATCCTGGGGTACTTGGTGGCCACCCGGATCAGCTCCTGATGCTGCAATAGCTCCCTGGCCCCGGCAGGCCCGCAGACGCACATCCGGCATCTGCCGAACCCTAAGTCCAGCACCTCGTAAATGCTGCGCTTTTCCTCCAGGATGGTATCCTTTCCCACAATTCCGATATCCGCCGCGCCATATTCCACGTAGGTGGGCACATCCGGCCCCTTAGCCAGGAAAAAGCGAAGCTTTAATTCTTCATTCACAAAAATCAGCTTCCTGGTATTCTTATCCTTCATCTCCTGGCAGGTGATGCCGATTTTCTCGAAGGTCTCCAGAGTCTGGTTTGCGAGCCTCCCTTTTCCCAGCGCAAATGTTAAATATCTCACAATCCATCCTCCTGATCAAAATATATGGTCTCAATACAGCCAAACCGCTTGGCATATGCTTCATAATCCGCCCGGCCGCACTGGGGCTTCTTCAAAACAAGCATCAGCTCCCGGCCCAGGCTGCGCTGCTGCCGCACATAGGCAATGGCATTTTCCCTGTGCTGTGGCGTATACACCACCAGGCTCTGCCGCTGCTCTACCGCAATGGCGATCTTCTGCCGGGACAGGGCAGCCATCAGCTGGTCCACAACCACGGCAAAGCCAATGGAGGGAGCCTGCTTCCCGAAATAGGGAAGCAGGTCGTCATAGCGTCCGCCTTTCACAATGGCCTCTCCGCTGCCAAAGGTATAGCCGGCAAAAATGATGCCGGTATAGTATTGATAGCTGCTGATCATCCCAAGCTCCATGGAAATATAGGATTCCACCTGGTAGAGCTTCAGGGTATCATAAAGCTCTGTCAGACGCTTCAGGGCCTTCTCCAGCAGCGGATAGCCCTGGGACAGCTCCCGGCAGACCTCCAGCTCACTGCTGTCGTTGTACATCTGGCCCAGCATGGAAAACAGCTGCTTTAAGGCACTGTCCATGGGCAGAGGCTCCACCAGCTCCTCCACGCCAAAAAAGTTCTTGTTGGAAATCAGCTCCTCCAGCTCCTCCACGGTCTCCTGGTTAAGACCTGCCTCCTGCACCAGTCCCTTCAGGAAATCCACATGGCCCACGGAAATCTGGAATTCCCGCAATCCCGCGGTCTGCAGGCTCTGCACCACCAAGGCCAGGATCTCTGCATCTGCATCCACGGAATCATCCCCAATCAGCTCCGCGCCCAGCTGGGTACTCTCCTTGAGCCGCCCCTGATAGCTGCTGTTGTTGATAAAGGTATTGCCCTGATACCAGAGGCGGATGGGCATATCCTCCTGTGAAAAATACTTTGCCACGGAACGGGCAATGGAAGGGGTGATATCCGGACGCAGCACCAGGGTATTGCCTTCCCGGTCAAAAAATTTGTACAGATCCCTGGAGGGGGTTGTTCCCACCTCCTGGCTGAATATGTCAAAAAACTCAAAGGTCGGTGTCTGAATTGCATGAAATCCGTACTGCCTCAGCAGTCTCTGCAGGTTTTCCTGCAAAATCAGCTTTTTTGCACATTCCTGATTGTAAATATCCCGCACACCCTCCGGGGTGTGTAATAAACTTATCTTCATGACTCCTCCACTTTAACATGCTACCACAGTAGTAAGCAAAAACTACAGGTATTATAGCGGAATGCTTCCAAAATGTCAACCCTTGGCTGATTGCTCCCGAAAATCCAGGTCCTTTTGCAGCATTTCCAGATAGGGAACAAGAAGCCCCCTGGCGGAACGAAAGAAAAACTCCGCCGAAAGCTCCTCATGGCGGAAGCTTTTGCGCCCGCCGCCCTGGGCCCGGTTCCAGAATTCCATCAGCTGACGCAGGGGCAGGTAATAGAATTCCTCCCGCTTGGTAAAATACAAAAGCAAAAAGGAGATGCCCTTCTGTTTCTCAAAATTCTCCATAAATGTGATCTGATGGGAATGTACATTCTGCAGAGGAAAGGTGTCGGTATGGCATTCCTTGGCGTCAAAGCATACCGGAATCCCCTGCACGGCCCCGATAAAGTCCACGGTACTCTTCTGCTCAAAATAGGCCAGGGTAATGTGGCGCGATTCCTTGTCAATGCGGATGGGGGTGATGGGGGTCGGAACCTTCTGGATCAGAGCCAGCCCGTGTTCTGCATATTTTTCATTGGTCCGGATAATATACTCCTCCAGGGCAGAGCCCCTAAGCCCCCGGGAATTCCAGGTAGGCATCAGACAAACCTTCTTCCGGCGTCCGTGTGGGGCTCATAGTAGAGACGATTTTCCTCAATCATGGAGATCTCCTTGTCCGAAACCCTTGCAATGCAGATGCTGCAGTTGGGCTGATGGATGGTCCAATATTGGGACAGCATCAGCCGCTTGATCACGCTGATAAAGGCGCGGATTACAGCCCCGTGACAGACCACCAGCACATTTTCGCAGGTGTCCTGCAGCGGAAAGATCTCCTTTTTCAAAAAGCTGCAGACCCGGTTAAACACCTGATCATAGCTCTCTGCCGGAGGCTCGCTGACATAATGAATGGGGTCGTCAAAGCATTTGTTGATCTCTATGTAATCCTCATTGGTGCGCAGCTCCGCAATCCGGATGCCCTCGTATTTTCCGAAGCTCATCTCCCGGATCCGGCTGTCCACAATCACGCCGGATTCCCGGGAAATCATCTGCAGGGGGGAATGTGTTTCCGTGGCCTTGGCAATCAGGGTCCGTTCTGCAATGATTGCCGCTGTCTGCAGCGCGCGGATGTAGGGGCTGCTGAAAATGCAGTCAAAGCGGACGCCATCCTCACAAAGGCCCTCTGCCGTCACCTGGGCCAGCTCCCTGCCGTATGCATTGAGGGGAATATCTGCAGAGCCCTGCATCAACCCCTGTTTGTTCCAGTCTGTCTCTCCATGTCTCATTAGATACACATTCATTTGTCACAACTCCTTATCAAAATGACCTTATTAACGATATGAATCCCATCGCAGCTTGCTGCCTATTCCATCAAGCACAGCTCTCCCACCGCCCTCTGGAAGACTTCCGGCAATGGGGCCCTTAGGATTGTCCCGTCGGGCCATTCCAGGCGGCAGGCATGGAGCAGCTGGCCCGGCAGCCGCAATTGCCGGGCCAGGGGATCCTGCCTCTGCCCTCCGCCGTACTTGCTGTCCCCCAGGATCGGATGCCCCATAGCCGCCAGATGGGCGCGAAGCTGATGAGAGCGTCCGGTGATCAGGTGAAGCTCCGCCAGGGTATAGGCCCGCCCCTCCCGGGAACGAAACTGCTGCAGCGTGCGGTATCCGGTATGGATCCGGCTGCTGCCCTGCACCTGCTGTTCCAGAATTTCCACCCGGTTTGCTTTCGGATCCTTTTTCAGCCATCCCTTCCACTCTCCAAAGCCCTCCAGCTTCCCCATGACCAGACATTGATAATATTTGTCCATATCCCGCCGGCGCAGCTGCTCCCCCATGCGCTGGAGGCCGGCCAGGCTCTTTCCTGCGATCAGAAGCCCGGAGGTATTGCGGTCCAGCCGGTTGCAGACCGAGGGGACAAAGGTTCTAAGCTGTTCCTCTGTCAGCTGCCCGCTGGACAGAAGATAGCCGATGATATATTCGTTGGCTGACACATCCTCTGGCCGTGCCTTCTGGGACAGCATGCCCGCCGGCTTGTTCATCACCAGAAGATCCCTGTCCTCATAGAGGATGTCAAGCCTTGTGACGGGATATTTCTGCTCCAGCTCTCTCCCCTGGGGAGCCGCCCCCCGGAAGCTGGCAATGGTCTCATCCGACAGAAACAGCTTCACCTCATCCCCCTGGCGCAGCAGCGCTGAGCCCTCTGTCTTTTTCCCATTCAGCACAATATTCTTTTTCCGCATCATTTTATAAAAAAATCCGGCCGGCGCTTCCTTCAGAAGCTTTTTCAGATACTTGTCCAGCCGTTGTCCGGCCTCATTGTCATTGATGATAAATCGCTGCATGTCAATGTCCCTTTTTCTTTTTATGCACATTCCGAATCGTCTTTTTCTTCGCCTGCTTCCCCGGCCTGCCCGCCGTCCGCTCCTCCTGGCGGCCCGCCTGTTTCCCGCTCCTTGGGCGGATCAGGCATTTTCGGTCATACCCGATCAGATCCTGACGCCCCGCCTTTGTGAGGGCCTCCTCCACCAGGTCGTAGTTTTTGGGATCCCGGTACTGGATCAGGGCGCGCTGCATGGCCTTTTCGTGGGGATTTTTTGCCACATACACCGGCTCCATGGTTCTGGGATCCAGGCCGGTATAATACATACAGGTGGAGATGGTGGAGGGCGTGGGATAGAAATCCTGCACCTGCTGGGGCATGTACCCCAGATCCCGCAGGAATTCCGCCAGCTCCACCGCTTCCTTTAAGGTGGAGCCGGGATGGGAGGACATCAGGTAGGGAACCAGGTACTGGCGCTTTCCTAACCGCTCATTCATATCCCGATACGCCCGGGCAAACTGTTCATATACCCTGGCCCCGGGCTTGCCCATTTTCTCCAGTACCGGGTCGGAGATATGCTCCGGCGCCACCTTCAGCTGGCCGCTGACATGATGCTCACAGAGCTCCCGCAGAAAGGAGGGGTCCGGATCTGCCAGCAGATAGTCAAATCGGATGCCTGAGCGGATAAATACCTTCTTGACCCCCGGAAGCTGCCGCAGCCTTTGGAGCAGCTGCCGATAGTCCGAGTGATCTGCCCGAAGGCTCTGGCAGGGCTTTGGAAACAGGCACTGCTTCTTTGGGCAGACGCCATGCTCTGTCTGCTTGCTGCAGGCAGGCTGGCGGAAATTGGCCGTTGGCCCGCCCACATCATGGATATACCCCTTAAACTCGGGATCCCTTAGAAACTGCTCTGCCTCCTGCAGAATCGAATCATGACTCCTGGCCTGGATGATCCGCCCCTGATGGAAGGTCAGGGCACAGAAGCTGCAGCCGCCAAAGCATCCCCGGCTGCTGACCAGGCTGAATTTTACCTCCTGAATGGCCGGGACGCCCCCAAGGGCCTCATAGGAGGGATGGCAGGTGCGCATATAGGGCAGCCCGTATATATCGTCCATCTCCTGCTGGCTCAAGGGCTTTGCCGGAGGGTTCTGTACCACATACCAGCCGTCCGGATACCCTTCCACCAGCCGCCTGCCGGAAAAGGGATCCGTATTGCAGTATTGGAGATAAAAGCTTTGGGCATAATTTCGTTTGTCTGCCTTTAGCGCTTCAAAATCCGGCAGCACCAGGGGATCGCAGATATCCTCCGGCCGCCTGGTCTTATAGACCGTGCCCGGAAGAAAGGACAGGTCGGACACCGCAAGGCCGCTGTCCAGAGCCTCCGCCACCTCCACAATGCTTCGTTCCCCCATGCCGTACAAAAGCAGGTCCGCCGCAGAATCCAGCAGAATGGAACGCTTCAGCTTATTGGACCAGTAATCGTAATGGGCCAGCCGCCGCAGGCTTGCCTCGATCCCGCCAATGATGATGGGTGTCTGCTTGTAGACGCTGCGGATCAGGTTGCAGTAGACCACCGTGGCGTAATCCGGGCGTTTCCCCATAATGCCGCCGGGCGTATAGGCATCCCGGTCCCGCCTGCGCCTGGAAACCGAATAATGGTTCACCATGGAATCCATATTTCCCCCAGTCACCAGAAAGCCCAGCCGCGGCGGGCCGTAGATCCGGATACTCTCCGGGTCCCTGTGATCCGGCTGGGAAATGATTCCCACCGAATAGCCCCGGCTTTCCAGCACCCGGCTGATGATGGCATGGCCAAAAGAAGGATGATCCACATAGGCATCCCCGATCACATAGATAAAATCAAACTGCCCGATTCCCCGGGCCTGCATATCTGCTGCACAGACAGGCAAAAACCCCTGCTTCATGGCATCACATCCTTTTTTGGCAAATGCTCTGCAGTTCCCTCCAGGATCTCCTGGTAGGAAGTGATATAGTAATCCGCAAGCCGGCGCTTCTCCTCCAACAGATCCCCGGAAAATGCATCCTCCACGGCGCAGACCTGCATTCCGGCATTCTTGCCGGCCCGTATCCCAGCCGGCACATCCTCAAATACCAGGCAGCGGGCGGGCTGCACGGCAAGCCTTCTGGCAGCCTCCAGGTAGACATCCGGCGCCGGCTTGCCCTTTGGCACCTCGCAGGAGGTCACCACCTGCTCTATGTAATCGCTAAGCTTCAGCGCCCCGTCTACCGCTGCCACCAGCTCCCTGGAATTGCTGGTAGCAATTCCCATCCGTATGCCCCGGGACTTGCAGTATTTCAGGAACCTCAATGCCCCCGGCTTAAAGGGCACCTCGCAGGAATACTTGTCCATGGCCATTTGATTCCAGATGGCCTTCAGCTCCTCCACGCTCTCCGACAGGCCAAACCGCTCTCTGCTGTATACTGCCGTCTCCGTAAAGCTCATGCCCTCAATGGCCCGCTGAAAGTCGTCGGGCAGCTCCAGGCCCCGGGCTGCAAGAAATTCGATGTCAATATCCCGCCAGATCCACATGGAATCCACCAGGGAGCCATCCAGGTCAAAAATCACTGCTTCTATCTGTTCTAATTGTTCCGGCATATCAATTCTCTCCATTTTCTCCCGGACCAGGGCAAAGCCCAAGCTGCGCCAGCTCCTCTGGCTTAAGGGGCCGGTATTCTCCTGGCCGCAGGTCTTCATCCAGCGTAAGCCCTCCCATGGAGAGCCGTTTTAAATAGGTAACGGTGCAGCCCACTGCCGCAAACATCCGCTTGACCTGGTGAAACCGCCCCTCCGTAATCGTAAGAAGCGCCTCGGACCGTGGCCCGCTCTCTGTGATCACAAGCCTGGCCGGCGCGGTGGGCTTCTCATCTCCAATCTCAAGGCCGGATGCAAACAGCGAAATATGCTCCTCGGTCAGAGTCCCCTCCACCTGTGCAGCATATGTCTTTTCCACATGGCGGGCCGGCGACAGCAGCCGGTGGGCAAGGGCTCCGTCATTGGTAATCAGCAAAAGCCCCTCTGTGTCAAGATCCAGCCTGCCCACCGGAGACAGATCCCTGCGGTCCGTATCCAGATAATCCATCACCGTCCGGTGGACCTTGTCCCTGCAGGCCGTCACACAGCCCGCAGGCTTGTGAAGCATATAATATTCATACCGCAGATAGCGCAAAAGCCTGCCCTGAAAGCACACCTGATCTGCCTCCTCGTCAATCCGCTGTCCCGGATCTTTGGCTGTCGTGCCATTTACTGACACCTGTCCCTTTTTGATCTCCTGCTTTATCTGGCTTCGGGTGCCAGCCCCAAGCTCTGACAGGTATTTGTCCAACCGCATCATAACCCTCTCCTCATTCGTACCGGTAAGCCAGCCGTTTCTCCTCCAGCGCCTGAATCAGCGGGTAGGGATTGAAGCTCAGCTCCGTCCCGTCCGGCTGATTCACATAGACGCCCACATGGAGATGCACATCAAAATTCCCGACGGTTCCCTCCACATCACTGTAGCCGCTGTCTCCCATAAAGCCGATCCACTGGCCGGCCCGCACCTGGTCGCCCGGCTGGAAATCCTGGGCATAGTCATAGAGGTGGGCATAATAAAAATATCCGCCGTGGGGGGAGCGGATCCCAATCCGGTAGCCGCCCTTGGGCAGCCAGCCGATCTTCTCCACCACACCGTCCGTCATGCTGACCACCGGATAATGTCCCCGCTCATTCAGGGAAGCCATCATGTCGCAACCCTCATGACCCCGCACTCCGCCGTAGGTGCGCTCCGTCATCCAGGAATCCGCATAGGAGACCGTCAGCTCCTCATGGGCCAGGGAACGGGGCAGGGGATAATACATAAGATCCTCCCACAGCCCGCGGATATAGCTGCAGTACAGCTCATATTCCGCCCCGCGGAGGCTTTGAAACCGCTGACTGTCCCGCATCAGCTGCTTCTGGTCCGACTCCCCGGTAATCAGGTACATGCACAGGTATTCCTGCCAGTCCATAGTCTCATCCGCCCACTCCTCAAACAGGGACAGCTGCTCCTGGGTCACCTGCATGGCTCTTATGCTCCGAAGGGCTTCCTCCGGCCGGATCAGGCTGTTGGTATGGCCTCCCTGCATGCACCATTCCAGCATGTGTAAATCAAAAAACACCATCATCAGTATAAGAATCAGATACACCAGGCCCCTTCGTCCTGTCCTCTGCCTCATTGCCTGCCTCAAATGTCCGCTCCTATTTTGCCCGTTTTAAAAACTCCAGAATCAGCTGCCATACCCGCTGGACAGAAGAAATACTCAGCCGCTCCTTGGGGGTATGGATATCATAATTGTTGGGGCCAAAGGAAATACAGTCAAGTCCCTTAAGCTTTCCGGAAAAAATACCGCACTCCAGGCCGGCATGAATGGCCTGGATCACCGGCTCCTGTCCGAACAGATCCCGATAGGTATCTGCCATCAGCCGGCGCAGCGGGGAATCGGCCCGGTACTCCCAGGCCGGATAGTTCCCGGAGATGGCAACCTCCCCGCCCAGGAATTCCGTCAGGAACACCAGGCGGTCCAGCATCTCATATTTGCGGCTGGTCACACTGCTGCGCAGCGCAAAATGCAATTGAAGCTCCTCATCGGATAGCTTCATGATCCCGGGATTCAGGGATGTCTCCACCAGACCGGGAATATCCATGCTCATATGCTGCACTCCGCAGGGCACAGACCGCAGCAGCAGCAGGGATTTGGACAGAGAGCCATAGTCCAGTACCGAAAAGCTGCCTGTCTCCCCGGGCTGCAGAGTGATTGTGATATTCGGGTCAGAAGTCCCATACTCATGCCGCAGCCTGTCATTCCACTCCGCTGCCAGCTCTGCCAATGCGGCGCTGTCTGCCTCCGGAACCACCAGTGTGGCCGTGCACTCTCTTGGAATGGCATTGTCCATCAGGCCTCCGGCCATGGCTGCCAGGCCAATATCCAGCTTCTCGCTAAGGCCCTTCAGCACCCGGCCCATTGTCATCACGGCATTGGCCCGCTCCTTGTGGATCTCTGCGCCGGAATGTCCGCCCAGAAGCCCGTGTACCATGAGCTGACAGCTTCTCCCCTCCTGGCGGCGCCATCTGACAGGAAGGCGGCAGTCTGCCCGAAGTCCCCCGGCACAGCCGGTAAGAAAATACCCTTCCTCATCCGAGTCAATATTCAAAAGCCGCCTGCCCGTAAGGCCGGACAGATCAATGGCCTCGGCTCCCAGCATTCCCACTTCCTCATCCACTGTCAGCACGATCTCCAGCGGCGGATGGCAGATATCCTCTGCCTCCAGCAGGGCAAAGGCATAGGCAATGGCAATGCCGTCATCCCCGCCCAGGGTAGTCCCCCGGGCCTTCAGAAAATCCCCGTCCACATACAGCTGCAGCCCTTCCCTGGCAAAATCTATGGTACAGTCCGCTTCCTTCTCACATACCATATCCAGGTGTCCCTGGATAATCACAGGCTCAGAAGCCTCATATCCCGGCGTTCCCGGCTTTTTGATGATCACATTGTTCCTGGCATCCTGCACTGCCGGCAGTCCAAGCCCTTTGGCAAAGGCCACACAATAGTCGCTGACAGCCTTCGTATTGCCGGAGCCGTGGGGAATCCCGGCAATCTCCTCAAATATCCGAAATACTGCCTGTGGCTGTAATCCTTCACATACACGCATTGCTCTTCCTCCGTTTTCGCTTCCTTCCATATTGAAATAAGCATATCTCATTGTATTCACCCATATAATCTACTATGAAAAAAATTGCTTATATCTTAGTATTATCCATTCTTGTCCTTTATATCCTGATGTATCCGGGGCCGGCCATTGCGGCGGCCTCCCGGGGGCTGGTGCTGTGGTACGGGCAAATGCTTCCCACGCTGCTCCCCTTTGCCATCCTGTCCTATATCCTCATCCGCTCCGGCATCCTCCATACCTTCGCCCTGGCCTGCCACCGCCTGGTATCCCATCTCCTGCCGGTCAGCGCGGCCGGCATCTATCCCCTGGCGGCCGGCTTCCTGTTTGGATTTCCCATGGGCAGCAAAATCGCGTCCCAGCTGGTGGAGGAAGGGCAGATGAGCTATGAGGAGGGCAACCATCTGTTCTCTGTCTGCAACAATATCAGTCCGGTATTTATCAGCGGCTTTATCCTGAACGCCTCTCTGGGGGCCCCGGAGCTTGCACCTGTGACCCTGGCGCTGCTGTATCTGCCGCCTTTGCTGTACCTCGTCCTGTCCGCCCGCCTGCCTGCGCCTTACGGACATTGGGCGATCGCCGCAAAAAGGCCGGCACCACGATCTCAAATCAATTTTAAAATCATAGATGCCGGCATTATGAGTGGCTTTGAAACATTAACCAGGCTGGGAGGCTATCTTATGCTGTTTGCAATATTCTCGCAGATGGCCAAAAGCATTCCCGGGCTCCCGCCTTCCCTGCAATGCATCCTTGCCGGCCTGCTGGAGATTACAACCGGAATTGACGCCATTGCCGCCTCTGCGCTGCCCTTTTCCGTAAAATACCTGGCAGCCGTGGCGCTCACTGCCTTCGGCGGTCTCTCAGGCCTGGCCCAGACAGCCGCTATGGTAAAGGAAGCCGGCTTCTCCATGGGAAGCTATCTTCGGGAGAAGGTGATCTGCACCTTATGTACGCTGGCGCTGGCCTGGGGCTTCCTAAGATTCTTCCGCTGAAGCTACGGCATCATGTCGGCTTCCGACCTGTTGTTACGGCATCATGTCGGCTTCCGGCATGCTGTTACGGCATCATATCGGCTTCCGGCTGCCGGCTCGCTGCTTCATTTGCCTCCTGGGCCTCCAGCTCCTCCGGCGAAAGCTCCGCCCGGTTGGCATTGACCAGATCGTAGCAGCCCTGAAGGGAGCTTAGGAGGTTCTCACTCCTGGCTCTTGTGGTATCCATGGCATGGGAAATAATACTCTCCAGATTCTTCAGAATATCATCCGTATACTGGATGGCTGCAATCCGGATATTGTTGGCATCATTGGCGGCATTGTCCAGCACCTCCTGGGCCTGATTGGTAGCTGCCATCACGATCTCATTGGCCTGGGCATAGGCCTGCTGCATGATCTGGTGCTCACTGATCAGCTCAGAGGTATGTACCTGTGCATCGGCAATAATGGTATCTGCCTTTGACTGCGCATCGGCCAGAATGGCTTCCTTGTTGCTCAGCATCCGCTGATACCGCTTGATCTCCTCCGGCGTCTTCCTGCGCAGCTCCTCGATCAGCTCCTCGAACTCCTCTTTGTTCACCACAATCTTGGTATTGGAAAGCGGCTGGTATTTGCAGTTATCAATATATTCTGCAATCTCCTCTATGCACTGTTCAATTCTACTGGTCATAGCCCTCACTCCTTGTTTTTATCATATTTGGCATAAATCCGCTCCATCAGCTGTAAGGGAACAAACTTTGAGATATCTCCGCCATAGGATGCGATCTCTTTGACAATGGTAGAGCTTAAATATGCATATTCCAGACTGGTGGTCAAAAACATGGTATCAATCTCCGGATTCACAATACGGTTGGTCTGGGCAATCTGCAGCTCATACTCAAAATCTGTCACAGCCCGAAGCCCCCGCACAATAATATTCGCGCCAATAGACCTCGCATAGTCAATGGTCAGCCCGTCAAAGGACTGAATCGTCACATTGGAAAGATGGTCCGTCATCTCCTCTAACATCTTAACACGTTCTTCTATAGAAAACAACGGGTTTTTTGCATGATTGACCAAGATGGCGACGGTCAGCTCGTCCACCATCTTGGCAGACCGCTCGATCATATCCAAATGTCCAAAGGTAACCGGGTCGAAGCTCCCCGGATAGATTGCTCTCTTCATACTAACCTCCAGCTTATGCCCTTCTGTTCAAAAAAACATGGACATTCGATTTGTACTTTTTGATCTTATGTATGGCAAAGCCCAGCTCATCCACATAGGAAAAATCCGTATCCAGGGAAGCCTCCACAATGATCCTGGTATCCGGGGTCAAGAGCCCGGAGCCTTTCAGCTGCTCCAGCACACGCCGCTCCAGCTGCTGGCCGTAGGGGGGATCCATAAAGATAACATCAAATGTCTTCTGTCCCTCCAGCAGCTGGAGGGCTGCGAACACATCCATGGAAAGCAGGGTACACTCCCTGGTAAATCGGGTAAAATTGATATTCTCCCGGATACAGGCAGCTGCACGCCGGTTCTGCTCCACAAAGGTGGCATGGGCAGCCCCGCGGCTGACAGCCTCCAGGCCGATGCCGCCGCTGCCGGCAAAAAGATCCAGGAAACCGGCCCCCGGCAGCTCGCTCTGTATCATATTAAACAGGGTCTCCTTGATCCGGTCCGTGGTGGGCCTGGTCTCCGGCCCGGGAATCGTCTTCAGGGGCAGGCTTCTGGCGCGCCCGGCAATGATCCTCATTGAGATACCTCCGCAAGGACTGCATCCCGAAGCATACGCAGGGCATAGGCCACCGCGCTCTGGCGCACCTTGCTGCGGTTGCCGTTAAACCGGAATTCCTCCACCATAACCCTGCCCCGGCAGCAGCATCCGATATATACCAGCCCCACCGGCTTCTCCTCGGTCCCTCCGTCAGGCCCGGCCACGCCGGTAATCCCAATGCCGATATCTGCTCCGGCAGCAGCCGCACAGCCTCTGGCCATCTCCTCCGCCGTCTGGGGACTCACCGCCCCAAACTGCGCCAATGTCTCTTTTGCTACCCCCAGCAGCTTTTCCTTGGCCTCATTGGAATAGGTGATATATCCCTCCTTAAATACCTCCGATACACCGGATACGTTCACCAGGCGCCCGGCCAGCAGACCGCCGGTGCAGGACTCCGCGGTAGTCACGGTAAGCCGGTTGGCAATCAAAAGCTTTGCAATGGATTCCTCAAGGGTTTCCTGTTCCTGGTCTGTAAAAATATGATCGCCAAACCGCCGGTACAGCTCCTCCTCCATGGGGGCAATCAATGCATAGGCCTCCTCCTCCGCAGCAGCCTTGGCGCTGATGCGGATATGCACCTCCCCGGTCTTGGCATAGGTGGCAATGGTCGGATTGGTCTGTCCCTCAATCAGATCCAGGATCCTGGTCTCTGCCAGGCTCTCCCCTACGCCGCAGACCTTCACCATCCGAGAGCAGATCACCTCCGGCTGGCGGCTTCTAAGATAGGGATACACCTGCTCCTCAAACATGGGGATCAGCTCATTGGGCGGTCCCGGCAGGAGGATCATGGTAGTCTCCTCCCCCTCTATGATCATGCCGGGAGCCGTGCCGTTCGGATTGTACAGGACAATGCTTCCTTCCGGAACCATGGCCTGCTTCCAGTTATTCTCCGTCATGGTAAAACGGCGGTCTTTGAAATAGGCTGCAATCTCCTGGCGGGCCCTGGCATCCTCAACCAGGGACCGTCCCATCACCTCTGCGGCAGTCTCCTTCGTCAGATCGTCCTGGGTCGGCCCTAAGCCCCCGCAGAGAATCACCAGGTCAGAGCGGCCCTTTGCCTGTACCAGAAGCTCCCGCAGGCGGCCCGGATTATCCCCCACCACGCTCTGGTAATACATGGAAAGCCCCAGCATGGCACATTTCTCAGACATATAGGCTGCATTGGTGTTGACAATATTTCCCATCAAAATCTCAGTACCTACACATACTAATTCTACTGTCATTTAAAAATCCTCTTTTATTTCTTAGTTTTCTATTATTTTTCTCTCTTGTTATGGTTATTTCTGATCCTTCAGCACATCCCGGTTCTTGGCAATGTAATCCGCCAGGGAAACCACGGTCAGTATCAGGGCGATCCACATCACAATATCGGTCAGAATCCGAAACCACTCATACCAGGCCGAAAGATTGCTGATCATCATGCCCACCATAATCATCTGAAATGTGGTCTTGAACTTGCCCCAGTAGCTGGCTGCAATCACCACGTTGTTATCCGAGGCAATCAGGCGGAAGCCGCTGATGATAAATTCCCGGCTGATGATGAGAATCACAATCCAGGCCGGAATCCGCCGAAGCTCTACCAGAGCGATCAGCGCAGCGCATACCAGAAGCTTATCAGCCAGGGGATCCATAAATTTGCCGAAATTTGTCACTAAATTCCTTTTTCTGGCAATTTTTCCGTCCAGCAGATCCGTAAGGCTTGCAATAATAAAAACTGCCAGGGCAATAAAATCAGCCAGCAGCCCATCGGAGGGCTCCTCCCCAAACCAGCCGGCCTCATTGCCCAGCAGGATCACCACAAAGGGAAGAATCAAAATTACACGGAATATCGTTAATTTGTTGGGTAGATTCATTTTCATAGCAATTCTCCTATTAAATCGTATTCGTAAGCGCCGGTCACCCGGGCCCTCACAAAATCGCCGCTTACCAGCTCTTGTCCGGTATTGATGAAAATATAGCCGTCCACATCCGGCGCGTCCCGGTAGGTACGTCCCAGATAAGCATTCTCATCTGCTACCCGGCCTTCAATCATAACCCATAACTCCCGTCCAACCATATCATGGTTCTGTGCAAACATCAGCTCCTGCTGAAGCTCCATCACATCGCCCCGCCACTGCTCCTTGGTCTCCTCTTCAATCTGATCCGGAAATTCCGCAGCCGGCGTGTCCTCCTCCGGCGAGTAGGCAAATGCCCCCAGCCGGTCAAACCCTGTCTCCTCCAGAAATTCCATCAGCTCCTGATGATGCTCCTGGCCCTCTCCCGGAAATCCGCAGATCAGGGTCGTCCGCAGGGTAATATCCGGAATCTCCCGGCGCAGCCTGGCAATGGCTTCGGTCAGCTCCTCCCTGGTGGTGCGCCTTCCCATCCGCTTCAGGATGGAATTGCTGATATGCTGAATGGGCATATCCAGATAGTGGCATACCTTCGGGTTGCGCTTGATGGCTGCAATCAGCTCTCCGTAGATCTCCTCCGGATAGCAGTACAGAAGCCGGATCCACACAAGGCCCGGAATCTCATTCAATGCATCCAGCAGCCGGTGCAGGGACTTCTCCCCATAGAGATCCATGCCGTACAGGGTAGTCTCCTGAGCCACCAGGATCAATTCCTTTACACCGCCCTGTACCAGCCCCCTGGCCTGCTCCACCAGCTCCTCCATGGGGACGCTGCGGTAGCTGCCCCGAATCCTGGGAATAATACAATAGGTGCAGTGCTTGTCACAGCCCTCCGCAATCTTCAGATAGGCATAATGGCCGCCTGTGGTCAGGGAACGCTTTGCCGCAGGCTTCGGGATCCCCGAAAGGGGCCGGTAGGCCTCGTAGGAATGCCCTTGCAGCACCTCCTCAATGGCCGCTGCAATCTCCGGGTAGGAATTGGTCCCCAGCACAGCGTCTACCTCCGGAATCTCCCTTAAGATCTCTGCCTGATAGCGCTGGGCCAGACAGCCGGTTACAATCAGCGCCCGGCAGTCCCCCCCGGTCCGGTACTGCGCCATCTCCAGTATGGTCTGTATACTCTCCTCCTTGGCATCATTGATAAAGCAGCAGGTGTTGATCACGATGATCTCCGCCTCCTGCTCGTCATCGGTAAATGCATAGCCCTCTGCACCAAGCAGCCCCAGCATATATTCGCTGTCCACCAGGTTCTTATCGCAGCCAAGGGATATAAAAAGAAGCTTCCTGTTCTTTTCTCCTGATCTCTTCTCCATATCGTTCTCAATATCCTTCTCTCAAAAATCCTTACAAGGACTCTCACAAATGCTTTGATTGCTGGTTTAAAAAGATTACCACATCATTCCCCTCCGAAATAATGTGGCAATCCTCCTGCATGCTATTCCTCAGCCTCGGAAGCCTCCACGGATGCTTCCTCTGCTTCTTCCGATTCCTCTTCGCCCAGAATCTTCACCTGGCCCTTGTATAATTCGTCTACTGCAATAGAGAAGGGCTTTTTGCCATTTGCCCCCTCCACCATAGGATCATCTCCGTCAATCAGCTGTCTTGCCCGCTTGGCTGTGGCAATCACAATGGAATAGCGGCTGTTGACCACCGGCTCCTCGCCAATCTCAACGTTGCTGTTTACGACTCTCATAAGGTCTGTATAAGATGGATGTAACATAATTGTCTCCTTTCATGACTGTTTCACAAAGCTTGAAAGCTCTTTGTTGATCTCATTGATCTGATTCCGGCAGCGCGCCATACGGCTGTGCTCGCACTGAATGATCTGATGCACCAGCGTCACGCACTCCTCCAGCTCATCATTCACCACCAGATACTCATACTGCTCTACGCCCTGGCCTTCCTCCGCCGCGCGCCTTAGGCGCGCTTCGATCACCTGGGGGCTCTCTGTCCCCCGCCCCTCCAGGCGTGCCCTAAGCTCCTGTGCCGAGGGCGGCGTTACAAACAGCAGCAGCGTATCCGGAAGCACCTCCTTCACCTTCAGCGCTCCCTGGATCTCAATCTCCAGGATCACGTTCCGGCCAGCCAGAAGCTGCTCCTCCACATACGCCCTGGGCGTCCCATAATAATTCTCCACATAGCGGGCATATTCAATCAGGTCTCCCCTGGCAATCATATCCTCAAATTCCTCTGCGGAAACAAAGAAATACTCCCTGCCATGGACCTCTCCGGGCCGGGGCTGTCTTGTGGTAGCCGAAACGGACAGGGCGTATTCCTTTGGATACCGCTCCAGCAGACGCTTCATAATCGTCCCCTTCCCGGAGCCGGAAAACCCTGACACTACCGTTAAAATTCCCTTTTGCTCTCTCATATTATATCCTCATTTGATATGCTGTACAGATCCTTATTCCATATGCTGTGCAGCTCCTCATTCGATATTCTGTATCTGCTCCCGTACCTTCTCAATGTCTGTCTTCAGTTCAATCCCGATGTTGGATACCGTCAGATCATTGGACTTGGATAAAATGGTATTGGCCTCCCGGTTCATCTCCTGGGCAATGAAGTCCAGCTTGCGCCCAATGCCTCCGCCGGACAGAAGCCCATCCCGCATCCCGGAAATATGGCTCCGAAGCCGTACCAGCTCCTCATCATTGCAGACCTTATCCGCAAAAATCGTTATCTCCGTGGCCAGACGTCCTTCATCCAGCCTGGTATCCCCCAACAGCTCCTCCACCCGGGAGGTCAGCTTCTCCCGGTACTCCTCCAGGATCCGGGGGGCCCGCTGCTCCAGCTGCTCCACATACCCCAGCATCTCATCCAGCTTCTCCACCAGATCCGTCTTCAGGTTCTCACCCTCCGTACTCCTGGCCTCCACAAACCGCTGGCACGCCTGGTTCAGGGCTTGGGAGAGCAGCTCCCACAGCTGCTCCTCGTCCAGGGTCTGCTCCTCCATGGTCAGAACCTCCGGAAACCGCATCAGCCTGCTGGCCGTCATGTCGTCGCACAGCCCAAAGGTCTCTGCAATTGTCCTGGCGCAGCTCCTGTATTCCTCCGCCAGCTCCTGGTTGTAGCGCAGGGTCATCTTATTCTCTGTAAAATCCTCATAGGTGATGAATACATCCACCTTTCCCCGCTGCACATAGCCCTTCAGCAGGTTCCGGATGGCATTTTCAAACATGTTTAATCTCTTCGGCATCTTGATATTCACATCCAGATACCGGTGGTTTACCGACTTCAGCTCCACAGTGATACGCCGCTGCTCATCGGCAAATTCACAGCGGCCGAAGCCTGTCATGCTATTGATCATATCAGCCTCCTGCATAGTAACACTCACTTTTGCATAGATGACTATATTATAGAACAATATTTTCCATTAGTCAAATTTCTTTTTCTAAATTTTCTAAATTTTCCATTAAATTTTTTGCAGCCTGCGGGCATTTCTGAACCGAAAAAATAGCCGGCTCTCTTTTTATTTGCGGATTTTCTCTTGAAGGTTATGGACAGATATGTTATGATAATGGGTCAAAAGGCAGGTTTTTGACTTCATTTACCAAATCTGCCAGAACGACAGGAGAATCATTATGGCCCTAGACGGAATTGTAATTGCCAATTTAGTAAAAGATATTCAGCATCATACCCAGGGCGGGCGCATCAGCAAGATTGCCCAGCCGGAGGCAGACGAGCTGCTGCTCACCATCAAGGGACGGGAGGGACAGGTGCGCCTGGTGCTCTCTGCCAGCGCATCCCTTCCCCTGGTATACCTGACGGACAGGAACAAGCCAAGCCCCCTGACTGCCCCCAATTTCTGCATGCTGCTCCGCAAGCACATTGCCAATGCCCGCATCCTTGCCGTATACCAGCCGGACATGGAGCGAATCATCAATTTTGAGCTGGAGCACCTCAATGAGCTGGGGGACCTCTGCCGGAAAACGCTGGTGGTGGAGCTGATGGGCAAGCACAGCAACATCATCTTCTGCGACAGCGACGGCCGCATCATTGACAGCATCAAGCACATCTCCGGCAGCGTCAGCTCCGTGCGGGAGGTTCTGCCCGGACGGCAGTATTTTATTCCCAAAACCCAGGAAAAGTCCGACCCTCTGGCTGCCGGCAGAGAAGCATTCCTGGCAGCTCTTGGAAAGCCGGTGTCCCTGGGGAAGGCAATCTACACCTCCTTTACCGGCATCAGTCCTGTGGCAGCCTCGGAATTGTGCCACCGGGCCTTACTGGACAGCGATGCTCCCTGCGATTCCTACAGCGACGACGAGAAGCTGCACCTGTACCAGGAATTTTCCTATCTTATGGAAGATATCCGCGCAGGCCGCTTTTCCCCGAATATCATCAAAAACGGCCGGGAGCCGGTGGATTTTTCCTCCATCCCCCTGACCCAGTACCAGGATTATGAGCAGGTCTCCTACCCTTCCATCTCCCAGGTGCTGGAGGCCTTTTATGCGGAAAAAAATATCTACACCCGCATCCGCCAGAAATCCGTAGACCTGCGCAAGATCACAGGCACTGCCCTGGACCGGAACCGCAAAAAATACGACCTGCAGCTGCGGCAGCTAAAGGATACGGAAAAACGGGACAAATACAAGATATACGGAGAGCTTTTGCACACCTACGGATATGGCCTGGAAGAAGGGGCCAGGGAGCTCTCCTGCCTGAACTATTACACCAATGAGACCATTGTGATCCCTCTGGATCCCCAGCTGACTGCCCCGGAAAACGCCCAGAAATATTACGACCGGTACAACAAGCTGAAGCGTACCTACGAGGCCCTGACAGAGCTGATCCAGGAGACCCATGCAGAGATCCTGCACCTGGAATCCATCTCCGCTGCCCTGGATATCGCAGTCTCTGAGGATGACCTGACCCAGATTCGGGAGGAGCTGGTGCAGTATGGCTACATCAAGAAGCGGAGCGGCGGCAAAAAGGAAAAAATCAAAAGCAAGCCCTTCCACTACCTCTCCTCCGACGGCTTCCATATGTATGTGGGAAAGAATAATTTCCAGAACGACGAGCTGACCTTCAAATTTGCCAATGGCGGCGACTGGTGGTTCCACGCCAAGGGAATTCCCGGCTCCCATGTGGTGGTTAAGACCGAGGGCCAGGAGCTTCCGGACCGGGCCTTTGAGGAGGCCGCCCGGCTGGCCGCCTACTATTCCAAGGGACGGGGCAATGAGAAGGTGGAGATTGATTATCTGAAACGGAAGGATGTCAAGAAGCCAAACGGCAGCAAGCCGGGGTTCGTGGTGTATTATACCAACTATTCCATGGCCATTGACTGCGATATTTCCGGGATGACCCTGGTGGAATCCTAAAAATATGGAAAAAGGAGCGGTTTCCGCTCCTTTTTCCGTTCCGGCTGATTTCCCGGAACCTATTCTTATGACCGGCTTACTTGCCTGCCATCTGTCTCTCCTGTGCCTCGATCATCTTCTTCACCATATAGCCGCCTACGGAACCGTTCTGTCTGGAAGTCAGGTTTCCGTTGTAGCCCTCTGTTAAGGGTACTCCAAGCTCGCTGGCTACCTCGTATTTAAAGCGGTTCAATGCGCCCTTTGCCTCAGGTACGGCTGCTTTGTTAGAACTATTTGACATGAGAATTACCTCCTTTGTACTTCTTTTATCCTTTTGTACTTGCAGCAATCATGTTTGCTACGATAGTAGTATATGCGGACAAACCGGAAGTACACATGCAGTTATTTCATGTTATGCCAGAAGCTGCCGTTTTATGAATTTATAATTTATAAAATCTATCTTTGGCGGATGCACAGCCTGCACAGGGAATCATAGTCAGCCTGCACTGCCTGCATCACCTCTTCGATTCCGATTTTTTTCAGGCACGCCGTTGTTTTGGGGCCAATGCTGTACATCGGAACCGGCATTTCCAGTTTCTTCCATTTGCCGCGGCAGCCGGCAAACAGACGCTTTGCAGAGGAGGCGCAGGTAAACAGGATGCCGTCATAGCCTGCCAGATCCCCGATCTCCTCTGGATCAAATGCAATGCCCTGGTTCTCATACACCACAACCTCCTCCAGGGTGCAGACCGCCTCCAGAGCCTCCTTCAGAGAATGATCCGCATTTGCCGCTTTCAGATACCATACCCGTTCCTGTCCCTTCAGCGTCTGCAGCAGCTCCCTGATCAGGGCATCGCTGTGGAATTCCTCCGGGACAAGGTCCGGGCGGATGCCGTATTTCGCTAAAGCCTCTGCTGTCTTCGCCCCGATTACCGCGATCCTTAAGTCCCCCAGGCTCCGCACATCCAGGCCGCTGTCAAACAGGCTTTCAAAAAATGCCTCCACACCGTTTTTGCTGGTAAAAATCATCCAGTCTACGCCTTTGAGTTCCTCTGCCGTAAGCAGCCGGGGCAGCTTTGCTATGTCTCCCACCTGCACCTCCTGAACAAACGCCCCCTGCTCCTGTAAAAGCGCTCTAAGCCGGGTCTTTTTTTCGCCAATCACCGGGAGCAGGTAGCGCCTGCCAAAGAGCGGACGGTGTTCAAAACAGCTCAGCTGCTCCCGCAGCCCCACCACTTTCCCCACCACAATCACTGCCGGGGAAACCAGCCCTGCCGCTTCCACCGCAGCTGCAATCCGGGAGAGCTCGGCCACGCAGGTACGCTGGCCCGGAGTCGTTGCCTGGGAGATTACCGCTGCCTTTGTATCCCCGGGCATGCCTGCCTCCAGCAGCCGGTCTGCAATCTCCCCCACCTTGCTTAAGCCCATCAAAAATACACAGGTTTCCCTTCCCCTTGCCATGGAGGCAAAATCAAGGTCTGTCAGCCGGTCGTCCTTATCGTGGGCCGTGACCACCCGAAAGCCATGGGCAAGCCCCCGGTGGGTGATGGGGATCCCGGCATAGGCCAGCCCGGAGATGGCAGAGCTGATTCCTGGAATTACGGAAAAGGGTACGCCCTGTTCCCGCAGATACAGCCCCTCCTCTCCCCCCCGGCCAAATACATAGACATCGCCGCCCTTCAGGCGGACCGTCCTTTCATGCTTCATACTCATGGCCGCCAGGAGACGGTTGATCTCCTCCTGCTTCATGGTATGGCGGCTGCTGGCCTTTCCCACATAGATCAGCTCACAGCCGGGCTTTGCCTCCTCCAGAAGCTCCGGGGAAGCCAGCCTGTCGTATACAATGCAGTCTGCCTCCCGGATGGCCGAAAGCCCCCCAAGGGTAATCAGCTTTGCATCTCCCGGCCCGGCTCCCACCAGGGTGACAGTGCCTGCCATCTGCCGGCGAATCTCCCTTGCAGCCTCTCTGGCCAGCTCCATTGGGTTATTGCCAAACACCCTTGCATAGGCCTGCCTGGTTCCCGTTTCATTCCCGAACATGGCCCGCAGGCCATAGCTGCCATCTGCCTCCTTTGTGCAGACAGCCCCGATGGGCACATGGCAGTCGCCGCCAATCTCCTGAAGGAATCCCCGTTCTGCCGCCACTGCCCCTGCCGTATCGGCATCGCTTAAATCATTCAGCATCTGAAGCAGCTTCCCGTCCTCCTTGCGGATCTCCAGGGCCAAAACCCCCTGGGCTGGTGCCGGGATCATCTCCTCTGGCTCCAGGTACATGGTAATCTGATCCTGCATCCCCAGCCGGTGCAGGCCTGCCGCAGCCAGTACAATCCCGTCCAGCTGATTCTCTTCCATTTTCCGAAGTCTTGTGTCCACATTTCCGCGGATATTTACCACCGTAAGGTCCGGACGCAGCTGCTTCAGCTGGAATTCCCGCCGTCTGCTGCCAGTGCCGATCACCGCCCCCTGGGGCAATTCCTCTAAAGACCGTTTCTCCCGAAGGATCAGCACATCCCTGGGATCCTCCCGTTTCCAGGCTTCTGCAAAGAGCAATCCGTCAGCCGGCAGAGCCGGCATATCCTTCATGCTGTGCACGCCGATATCAATGCTGCGGTTCTGGATCTGCTCCTCAATCTCCTTCACAAAGAGCCCCTTGTCTCCAATCTCATGCAAGGGCTTATCCAGAATCAGGTCGCCCTTTGTCTTCACCCTGCGGAGCACGAATTCATCCTCCGGATATGCCTCCGACAGCCGCTTACAGACATCCTCTGCCTGCGCCAGCGCAAGCCTGGAGCTTCTGGTGCCAATCACATATTTCATTCCTCTGCCTCCCGTCAAATCTGAAAAAGCTGCTCCACCAGCTTCTTATACGCTTCCTGCTCATCCTTTGTGTCCAAATGCTTCAGCTCCCGGATGGGCTCCCGCAAAAGCCGCTGCAGGGATGCATTTAGAACCTTGCGCAGAAGCTTCTGCTCCCGTTGGCTTAGATCCATCTTCCGGTTCAGGTAGCTGTAGCTGTCCTCCACAATCACCTGGCATCTCTGCTGCAGGGATGCAATGGTATCGTCCATCCGGCTGGAGCAGAGCCAGTCTTCTGTTTCCGTCAGCCCTTCCTCCATCAGTCTCCTGCTTTTTTCCACCAGGGCCTCCCGCTCCTTTTCATTTTCTTCTGCAATGGCCTGCAGCTGGTCTAGGTTAATCAGATTCACCAGGGGTTCTGACGCAAAGGCCATATCCATATCCCTGGGCGCCGCCAGATCCAAAAAGGTCATGGGCTGCCTGGGGGTAAATTCCTCCCGCCGCACTACTAGGTGCGGGGAGGATGTGGCGGAGACAACGATATCGCAGGTCCCCATGGCCCGATACCGCTCTTCATAGGGAACCAGGCAAATCCCCGGGAACTGCTCCCGCAGCAGCTTTGCGTGGGCATAATTCCGGCTGCAGGCTGTCACTGTTTGGGCCTGCTCCTCAAAAATATATGTTAAGGCCAGGGATGCCGTTTTGCCGCTTCCGATGACCAGGACACGCTTCCCAAGGATCCCGCAGCTCTCCTTCAGCCTCCGGATTCCGATATAGCTCACGGACAGAGGCTTTTCGCTGATTTTTAATTCCGTCTTAATCCGCTTCGCACAGGTCACAGCCTCCCGCACAACCTTGTTTAATTCCTTTCCGCTGTGGCCCATGGCCACGGAATATTCCAGCGCCTCCTTGACCTGGCCCAGGATCTGATCCTCCCCCAGCACCAGGGATTCCATGCCCGCCGCAATCCGAAACAGATAGGATATGGCTTCCCTTCCGTATAACATTACCAGATATTCCTCCAGCCTTGTATTCGGAAACATTTGTCCGTAGATGTCCCGTATCTGCTCCCTTTGACTGTCCGTTTCATAGAAAAAACAGACCTCGCTCCGGTTGCAGGTGGACAGGATCATGATCTGCTCCACGCCGGCTGTCTCTGCCTTCTGGAAAAAATCCAGCTTCATCCCATCCGTAAAGGACGCCCTGTCCCGAATATCCAGCCGCGCCTTCTTGTAATTGATTCCTACAATGCCAAACTGCATAGGCTTTCTCCTTTTCCTTCTTTGTCCTTTGTACCGGCACGCTATGAATTTCTTTTTTTCACAAAATAATTCAATATCCCGCCAACAACAATGATGGCAAAGGCTGTCAGCAGTACCCGTTTTGCCGCCTCCTGGGGCAGCTCGTGCTTACTCCCTACCGAGTCGTGGTAAAACAGGAGCTGGTAGCGGACCTCCACCGGATGTCCCATGGCCGTGGTATCTGCAATGACCTCCATCTCCTGGTCCCAGCAGAGAACCGGAATCTCAAAGACAGAATTCATGCCCGCCTCGCTCTGGTTATAATAATACGCCCCGTCCACAATCATGTAGTCATAATTGGGGCTGCTCCACTGAATACGCGCATAGGCCGTGCCCTCCCTCACGGTGAGGAGCGTCGGGGAGGTGACAGCCGCCTTGCCGCTGCCGCCGCTGATATCCACAGATACGCTGTACTCCCCCTCCTCCATGGCCAGAGCCTGCTGCCCGGGCAGCAGCAGGCACAAAAGCAGCAATCCAAAAATTCGTTTTTTTATTATCTTGTTCCATGTATCTCTCATATTCCCACATCCCTGCTATAGATTCTGCTTCCGGTACATAAACCACAATCCCACGGCAGTCAGCACAAGCAAATAGCACAGCAATACTGCAATTCCCGCCGGCTCCCACGGTTCCCCGTATGCGATGTGCCGCACAATGCCGCTGGTCTCCGATAAGGGCAGCACACCGATGACGCTGCGCACCCCCTTTGGCATATTTTCCGTGGAAAAAAAGGTATTGCACAGGAAGGCCATGGGCATGATAAAGTAATTGGAAAACCTTGGCACGTCCGCATGGTTCCTTGCCAAAAAGGATACCACCACCCCCAGGGCAGAAAAAACAGCGCCATTCAAAAACAGCACCAGCAGGGAAAAGCCATTAAAAATAAGTCCGGTATGTATGGGAAATACCAGCAGTAATATAATCGCCCCTGCATACAGCCCCCGCAGAGAGCCGGCAATGATCTGGCCCGCCATAAACTGCCACAGAGGCGTGGGTGAGATCATCACCTGGTCAAAGGCCTTCTCATAGAGCCTCTGCACGTTCAGGTTCTGGGCAATGGCATTGAAGCTCCCGTTCATGGTCGTCAGGGACACCACACCCGGAATCAGGTAATGGAGGTATGGCTCCCCATGTGAAATGGTCTGGATCCCTAATCCGAACACCAGAAGATACATCAGCGGCGCGATCATGGCCGCCAGGGTAATCTTATAAAAATCCCTGCGGAATTCCACCCATTTTTCCCATAAAATTGTAATAATCCCCATATGCTTCACCTGACCTTGTCCTTTTTCGCCTGTTCCACAAACACATCCTCCAGCGTGGTGTCACGCAATTTGAAGCTGCCCTTTAGCCCTGCCGCATATCCAAGGGCGTCCTCCTTGGTGTGGAAATAATGGGGAACTGCCTCCCCCTCCTGCATCTCGTCCACCGCAAAGCAGCCCAGCCTCTGAATAAAATTCCCGGGAGCATCCACCTCCTCGATCCTTCCATGGCTCATCATGGCCACGCGGCCGCACAGGCTCTCCGCCTCCTCCATATAGTGGGTAGTCAGCAGGATCGTGAGATTTTTTTCATTTAATTTCCTTAACAGGCTCCACATCTGCCGCCGGGAGACTGCGTCCATTCCCGCCGTGGGCTCGTCCAGCAGCAGTATTTCAGGATCCGTCAGCAATGCCCGGCACACCATCAGCTTGCGCTTCATGCCTCCGGATAATTTTCGCACAATCTTCTTCCGGTCCTGAATCAGGCCGCAGAATTCCAGCAGCTCCTCTGTCTTTTCCCGGATTACCCGTTTTGGCATATAGTAGAGCCTTCCCTGGTATTCCATAATTTCATTCATATTCATATCCTGCCGCATGGAATATTCCTGGGTGATCACGCTGAGCTTTCGCTTCAGGTCTGTCCGCTGTCTTGTCAGCAGCTCCCCGTCAATGCGGATCTCGCCCTGGGTAGGCAGCAGGAGGGTTGACAGCATTCCGATGGTGGTGGTCTTTCCAGCGCCATTCAAGCCCAGGAGCCCGAAAAACTCTCCTGTCTCAATGGTCATGTCAATGGAATCCACAGCTGTAAACTGGTCGAACATTTTTGTGAGCTGTCTAATTTCAATCATCGCTGCTCCGTTTCTCTGGAGAGAATCAGGGAATAATATCCCGCAGTATCCGGTATGTCGTCCACATGAAGGTAGACACGTTCGTCCTCTGTCCCGCAGTTTTCCACCATCATTGCATCCCGGCCGCTCCGTTTGACCATATCCTTTACCTGCTTCATCCTGCTCCCGGACTTCATCAATATGCAGGTTCCGGTCTCCGGCAGCTCCTCCGTCAGGTTATGGATGGCCGGGAAGATATGAATCTGCTCATTCCAGACTGCCAGCGGCTGGTTCACCCTTGCCGCTGCTGCGCAAAAGGACGGGATCCCGCTGATGAGCTGCGTCTCAAAGCCGTCGGCTTCCACAAGCTGTTTCAGATAGGCAAAGGTAGAGTAAACGGCAGAATCCCCCAGGGTGAGGAATACCACATCCTCCCCCCTTCTCAAATAGCGCTCAATCTCATCCGCCCCCTCCCGGTGGCGTCTCCTCTGCTCCTCCTGGTCATGGGTCATGGGCATATAGACAGGGAGCAGCTCCTTGTCCGCAAGCTCCGGCACTGCCGCAGCCGCAATCTGGTATGCAACCGTTTCCTTCGGGCTGCTTCCGGGCAATGCGATGACATGCTTTTCCCGAATCAGCCTTACTGCCTTCAAGGTCATAAGCTCCGGGTCTCCGGGGCCCACCCCCACTCCGTACAAAATTCCATTCGTATTCCTATCCATGATATAAAAACCCCTTTCGGTAAAAATAAAAAAGAATCCTGCTTTGCAGGATTCCCCGCCTGCGGCGGATCGCTTTAGCGATATATTTCCTCTCCGCCGCAGTGCGATCCCGCCCGGAGGGCTTTTTATGATATAGGAAATCCGGAGGAATTTCCTATATCATAAAAAAACGCATTTCATAAGGAAACACGCTTTAAAAAGCCTCTTCAGGCATATCCATTGTGTTCCCGGTTCCGGCAGTCACACTACCATCTCCCGCGTATCTGGCTAGCTCTTCTCAATGGAAAAGTTCACAGTGACCGACTCGCTGGGTTTTTCACCCAATTCCGCGCCCTTACTGAAAAGGTGGAGATTAAACTTTTTCAATTATAGCATACATGAGAGTAAAAGACAATCCATAAACTGAAATCAATAGGGCATTCCTTTGTCGTAATAACTCATATTTTCTTCTCCTCTCCAATCAGCACACGCTTCCCCTCAAAAGCAAAACCATAATGGCGGATCCGGTTCTTCTCAAATCCCCGGGCAACTAACATCGCATCATAGTTTTTATCCTGAATTTGCCTTAATGCGGAAGCAACTGTCTCCTCCAGGCTGGCCTCCTTCAATGGCTTACGCACCTTGAACTCTATCATAATCGGCTCCAATCCTTCCTGCTGCTGCGGTACAAGCAGGATATCATAGCGTCCAAACCCACTCTCCCGGTTGGAGGTAATCTCATAACGGCCTGCCAGCTCCACCATAAGCCCCAGGACAAAACCATGGTAGAAGCGTTCCGGGGCATCACTTTTTGCTGTACCTGTAGCAATGTCAAAGCTGCTGAAGGTTGTCAGCGCGATCTCATTCATGAACTCATTCATGGCTTCCACATTGTGCTGAAGCAGCGCCTTGATAAAGTTGTTATAGGGCACGTCTTCTCCACTAAACCATCCCTGGATCATAGACCGGAACATCAGATAGACTTCCCTGTTGGTCAGCTCCAGACTGCTCCTTTTTTCTTCTGCAGCTGATCGAAGATAATTTCCTCTTTCCCGCGCATATTTTTGCGCATCAAGGTATACCCGAAGGGTATCTCTTCATCAATCTCCGTCTCCAGGCACCCGCCCTTTAACAGGTTCTCCACAATCATTTTTGTCTCTGCATTCCCCTGGCGGATCAGCAGGCCCACCAGGCTGTTGGCGCTTGAGTTTGCCCAATAGGGCTTATATTCCTTCTCCTCCAGGAAATTGATTATTGACCAGGGATTGTACACATCCCGCTGGCTCCCAAAGATAAAGCCGTCGTACCATTTTTTTACTTCCTCTTTGCGCTCCGGCATCCCAAAGTAATCTAAGGCATCAAATACCTCATCTTCCCTAAAACCAAACTGAGTGCGGTATTTTTCCGAGGTGGTCGTGATTACCGTCAAGTTATTCAGGTCTGAGAAAATCGATTCCTTGCTCACCCGGGTAATACCTGTCATAATTGAGCGTTCCATATAAGGGTTGGTCTTAAAGGTAGAATTGAACATACTGCGGATAAACTGCACCAATTCCTCCCAATATCCATTTACATACGCTTCCTGCAGGGGCGTATCGTATTCATCCAGAAAGATCAAAACCTTCCTTCCATAATAGCGGCTCATGTAATCCGACAGATAATGCAGTGCAAGAACTGCCACATCATCTGTCATATCAGATGTGACGGAATCAAAAAACAGACGGTCACGCTCTGTCATCTCTTTTCCATCCCTTACATATCTGTGGACACCGTACAGCTTCTCCAGCGCATACCTGATCCCCTGCTTAGTCTCCCCAATGGTTGCGCCCTTGATATTGGCAAAGCTTAAAAAGATCACCGGATAGCTCCCCTGAAGCTTCCGGTACTTCTCCT
>CAJUQB010000054.1 GCA_910588285.1 uncultured Lachnospiraceae bacterium | reverse complement strand
GATGAAAAATCAGACAAGTCAAGGTGTCAGTTACTTATTATTCGCTGTACTAGTAGTCCAAGGGATTGATTACAGTCGCTTTATTGGGATGTGGTGCAATATCGATCTAAAAAACTGGGATAGTGGTTATTATACGGTTGCTATTATTGGACAAGATAATCAATACCTTTATTTTTATCAAGCGGATAGAAATAAGTATCAAAAAGTTATAGTATCATCCATCACTACTGACAGTATACAAATCAAGGATAACAACTCAGTTGTCATAATCAATAAAAAGGATATTGTAGGAATCGTAGAAAGTTAATGCAAACCAAACGCTGCTCAACGGTAAATGAAAAAACGTTGTTTCGGCGGCTGAATATCTGCGCGCCAAAACAAAATAACCAGTAGCCTAACGGCGGTTTTGAAATATCAAATTTCAAGCCGCCGTTTTCTTTTCTCCCACGGGAGGACGAGCGACCAACACCACCGCCGCGCGTAGGGAACCTGCCGGCCCCACAGCCACAATCCGCGAGGGACAAGCTGGCCGCTTGCCGCTTGGGGCCGCCGCACAAAACAATGGAACGCCGGGCCGCTACTCGCTGTTTTTTGACGGGCCAAACATACGGGCCCGGCGTTTCCATTTCAAACAAGTTCGAGACAAATTGTCCCAAGGTGACGACACACAGGACAGATTAAAGGCAAAATTGGCTGAAACCATATTGAAATTCCGTTTCGATCGATAGGGAATAGCAAAGACAAGAGGACGAAATCAGCAGACGGCTTTCTCCCTCAATTTATTAGGGGGATTGTTCGCAGTAGGGATTATTTTTCCTTTATGGTTGAATTGCGTTTTGCCACAAGTGAGCAAATCTGCAGGGCTACCGGCTGCAGTAGCTGAAAGGATGAGAGTATCTGCCGCATGCCCTAATTCCCTGTCTCTGCCCCCGAAATATCGCTGCCAAAATACTTCTCCGAAATAGCGCTCAATTCCCCGGACTCCCGTATTGCTGCAATGGCCTCATTGACCGCCGAGCGCAGGCGCTCTGTCTGCGGGCCCTTACGCATGGGAATCAGCACCGGGGAGGCCTCGTCTGTCAGGGCCGCCACCTTAAGCTCTGCCTCCGGGTGAATCTTAAAATAGTCATAGAAGGATACCTCAGCATTGAGAGTGGCGTCTGCCCGCCCGGAAAGCACCATGTCCAATGTCTGATCCAGCGTATCCACACCGGTGGCTGTCGCCCCATACTCCTCGGCCAGGATCATGTAGGTGCTCGCAATACTGTTGGCCGTGCTTTTTCCTTCCAGATCCTCAAAGCCCTTGATCTCTTCATTGTCGCTGCGCACCACCAGGGCTGTGCGGATATAGCCATAAGGCTCGGAGAAATCGTACTTCTGCCTCCGTTCCTCTGTAGGCTCCACGCCATTGATCACCAGGTCATACCGCCCGGAATCCATTCCTGCAAAAAGTCCGTCCCACTCGCCTTCCACAAAAGTGGCCTCCACGCCAAGTTCCCTGGCAATGGCCTTTGCCACCTCCACGTCATAGCCCACCAGATTGTCCTCCTCATCATGGTAGGTCCAGGGCGCCCAGGTTCCCTCCATGGCTACAATCAGCTCTCCTCTCTGCTGAATGGCCTCCAGAAGGTCGCCGCTGCCCTCCTGATCCTCTCCGGCGCTGTCCTCCTGCTTTGATTCCTTCGTATCTACCACATTTGCCGTACCGGCTCCGCTGTCCGCCGTGCCGCTGCCGCATGCTGTGACAGCCAGCATGGATACTGCTGCCATTGCTGTACAAATCATACTTACTGCTTTTTTCTTCATTTCACACATCTCCTCTTTTTACTCTTTCCATATATCTCTTCCTGCTATTACATCCGAAGAAACGCTCTGGTACGCTCCTCCTTGGGATTCTCAAAAAACTCTCGGGCGCTGCCTGTCTCCACCACGGCCCCGTCCTCCATAAAAATCACCTGGGAAGACACCTCCCGGGCAAAATCCATTTCATGAGTCACCACCAGCATGGTCATTCCCTCCCGGGCCAGCTGGCGCATCACCTCCAGCACCTCGCCGATCAGCTCCGGATCCAATGCGGAGGTAGGCTCATCAAAATAAATGATCTCCGGGTCCGCGGCCAGGGCCCTGGCAATTGCCACACGCTGCTGCTGCCCGCCGGAAAGCTGGCTGGGATAATAGTCATACCGCTCTGACATCCCCACCTTATCCAGCATCCGCCTGCCAATTTCCGCGGCCTGGCCCTTTGGCATCCTCCGGCCAATGACAAGTCCCTCCGTCACATTCTGCAGCGCTGTCTTATTCTGGAACAAGTTGTAATTCTGAAATACGAAGGCCGTCTTTTTCCGCAGTGCGGCAATCTCCTTTTTCGTGATCCTGTCGTAGGAAAATTGCTGCCCGTCAAACAAAAAGGCGCCGCTGTCCGCCTGCTCCAGGAAATTGATGCAGCGCAGCAGCGTAGTCTTGCCGGAGCCGCTGGGTCCTAAAATCGCCACCACGTCCCCCTTTTCCACCTTGAGGCTCACGCCCTTTAAAACCTCCGTGCCTCCGAATGATTTTCTGATATTTTGAATTTCTAACATTGCTTATCCCTTCTGTCTGCCATATTTATTCAGCCGCCTTTCCCCCATACTCTGAAGCTTTGTCAGCACGGTACAGAACAACAGATAAATCAGTCCCACCTCTATGTAGAGCACCAGGGGCTCATAGGTTCTTGCCACAATCCGCTGGGTGGCCATGAACATCTCCAGCACCGTAATATTGGCTGCCAGGGAGGTATCCTTGGTCATGGCAATCAGAGAATTGGACAATGGCGGAAATGCCGTCCGCAGAGCCTGGGGCAGTACAATACGCCGCATAATCTGCAGATAGGACATTCCCACGCAATAGCCGGCCTCCATCTGCCCGGCCGGCACCGATTCCAGAGCCGAACGCATGGTCTCCGCACAGTAGGCCCCTTCATTGATGGCAAACACCAGAACCGCACAGGGAAAAGGATTGATGACAATTCCAACGCTGGGAAGCCCGAAGAATACCACATACAGCTGTACCAGCAGCGGCGTCCCGCGGATCACCCAGATATAAAACCTGCAGATCTGCTTTAGAACCCGGATATTCGAAAACTGCACCATTGCCACCGCAGTGGCAATCACCATGGCAATGGCAAAGGAAATCACTGTCAGCGGAATGGTCATCGTCAAGCCGGGAAGGAGGATTTTGCCGAAGGAATCTACGATAATTCCAATGATTCTCTCATCCATCTCTATCCCTTCCTTTCCTTTTTCAGCTGGTACATCAGGTAATCCAGGCAGTCAATCATTTTCTGGTCCTCATGCATTTTACAGACCAGCTCACAGCGATGCTTCTTAATCAGCTGTTCCAGCCGCTGCTTCTCGTCCTGGGACAGGCAGCTGCAGCAGCATGTAATGGTTTTCTTATCGCAGCCCGCATCCTTCAGGCATTGGATCAATTGTTCTTCTGTCACGATATTCTCCCCTTTTTCCTGTTATGTTTTGTTCCTCACCTATCATATGACAGTTCTCTTCAAATAGCAAATACTTATATTTTATAACTTTCTATGCTTGACAGGCATGGCTATTATATTTTATCATAAAGAGGATTTATATAGTATAGAAATCACTGAGATTCCAAAAAGGAGGAAGATCATGGAACTGCGTGTTCTGGAATATTTTCTGGCCGTGGCCCGGGAGGAGAGCATCTCCAAGGCAGCGGAATTTCTGCATCTGACACAGCCCACCCTGTCCCGGCAGCTGAAGGATCTGGAGGAGGAGCTGGGCAAGCAGCTGTTCCTTCGGGGCAGCCGGAAGGTAACGCTGACCGAGGACGGCATGTATCTGCGCAACCGGGCGGAGGAGATTCTGGAGCTGGTACACCGCACCCAGCACGACCTGATGCAGTCAGAGGAGATTATCACCGGCGAGGTGGCCATTGGCTGCGGGGAAACGGATGCCATACGTCATGTGGTGCAAGCCATCCTGCGGCTGCAGGAGCAATATCCCCAGATCCACTATTCCTTTGTCAGCGGGGATTCCGCAAATGTGCTGTACGCCCTGGACAAGGGGCTTGTGGACTTCGGCGTGGTGCTGGGCCAGCTAAATCTCAGCAAATATGAAGCCCTCCCCTTCCCCACGGTAGATACCTGGGGAATTTTAATGCGCAAGGACGCGCCTCTGGCTCAAAAGGGCTATGTGGAAGCAGAAGACCTCTGGGAGCTCCCGCTGCTTTTGTCCCGCCAGGTTCCTCAGCACAGCCGCATCACCGACTGGCTGAAGCGCCCCCTTGACTCCCTTCATATAGCAGCCTACTACAATCTGATCTACAATGCCTCCATTATGGTGGAGGAGGGCCTGGGCTATGCCCTGACGCTGGACAAGCTGATCAATACCAGCGGCCACAGCTCCCTGGCCTTCCTTCCCCTGCGCCCGGCTCTGGATAATGAGCTGCACCTTATCTGGAAACGCTACCAGGTGTTCTCCCGGGCTGCCGAGAAGTTCCTGGAGGCGGTGAAGTCCGTATTTTAACGCTACCACCGAAGCCCCTTGGGATAATGGTTCTTCATCATGCCTCCCGCATACTTGCCCCATCCCAGGCTCATCCCCTCCGCAGCAATCAGATACCAGCCCTTGTCCGGTGTCTTGCCCAGGGCCTGGCGTATCCGCTCCCCTTCTATAGTGCGGCCTGCCAGGTAGCCAAAAAGCTCGGCTGCATCTCCCGGAAGGCTCACGGACCGCTGCACCATTTGGGGGCTCAATGCCAGAGCCAGGGCGTGGGCCGGCTCAAACCGGTTCTTCTTCCTGGTTCCCAGGTGCAGCCCCGGACGCAGCACCTTAATCCCCCCAAGGGCAGGACAGCCCTTGGGCAGAAGGTACATCTGCTCTCCGAACATCAAAATCTCTCCGCCCCGGGCCTTCAGCTCCTCTGCTGCCTCCCTGGTCAGATTCTCTGCCGCAAAGCTCTGATAATCCCCATATTCCTTTTCCTTCCATCCCTGCTGCAGCCTGGGCTCCCGGCCGGACACCGCCCCCTCTTCACGCTGAAGCACTGCCAGGAAATGGCCCTCTCCCCGGAGCTTATGGGGCCACAGGCGAAGGGTGCATTCCAAGCCAGAGGATTCCAGAACAGGGGATTCCGGGCTCTGTGCTGCTTTCCCGCCGGCCCATGCCGGCCGTCCGGCCTCCATCCCCGGATACTGCTTCACGGAAACCAGGCAAAACTCTGGGTGCCGTAGCAGGAACCTCTGCACGGTCCCCTCATTCTCCGTTGGTGCAAAGGTGCAGGTGGAATACACCAGACGCCCTCCCGGGCGCAGCATCACTGTCGCAGCATCCAGAATCTCATCCTGGCGCCCTGCGCACATATCCACATTCTCAGGGCTCCACTCTCCAATGGCCTCCCCGTTCTTCCGGAACATTCCCTCCCCGGAGCAGGGGGCATCCACCAGGATCCGGTGAAAATACTCCGGAAATGCCTCAGCCAGACGCTGGGGGGCTTCGCTGGTGACAAGGGCGTTCCGGATTCCCATCCGCTCCACATTCTCCGACAGGATCCTTGCCCTGGCCGGATGGATCTCATTGCAGAAAAGAATCCCCTCTCCCTTCATGGCTGCGCCGATCTGTGTACTCTTCCCCCCCGGAGCTGCGCACAGATCCAGCACCCGCTCTCCCGGCCGGGGATCCAGGTACACTGCCACTGCCTGGGCGCTGGCATCCTGAATATAGTATGCCCCGGCAGCATGGAAGGGATGGCGGCCCGGCCTGTCCTCCTCCCCGTAATAATAGCCGTTTTCGCTCCATTCCACCGGCTCCAGGTGAAAACAGCCCAGCTCCTTTAGCCGCTGGCCCTGACATTTTCCGGGATTTACCCGCAGGGCATGGCTGGACTCCCCTGTTATGCTTTCCAAAAATGCCGGATACTCCTCCCCCAGCATTTGCTCCATCCTCTCCAAAAATTCCTTCGGAAGCATTCCTCTCTCCTTGTCCAAAAAGAATCCGGCAAAGCCGGATTCCTTTGATTCTCTGTCTATATCATGAACTGCCTGGCAAACGCGGCAGCACATGTGATTGTTCCTAGTACTACCTTGCGGAAATTCCGGTGAATTCAGCACCTGATATTCATCGTTATTTCCGCAAGGTAGTACTAGCCGCATCACCGGTTGGCCTTCTCCATCAGATCCATAATATCGCTGATCTCCTGCACGGTAAGCCTTGTATAATCCATAAGCTGTTTCACCGATGGCTCTTCCCCGGACTGGGCCTTCAAAAGCTCTCTGGCCTCATGGAGCAGGGTTACCTTGGCAAGAATGGTTTCCTCCTGCTGCTGTGCTCCGGATTCCAGGCCCATATACTGCTCAATGCCATCCATCACAGCCTCCACCAGCCGCTTCTCCAGCTCCTGTTCTTCCTGGCATCCCAATAACTCATGCAGGGCAGTCAGGAGCGCCAGATTGCCCTCCTGCACCAGGTCGTCCAGATAGAAGCCATCCCTCTGATATTCTCTGGCCATGGTTACGATCCGCTGCAGCCACTGCTGGGAAATCTCCCCGATCACAGCCTGATCCCCTGCCCGCAGCCGCTGGTACAGCCGCTGCTCCTGGGACTGCTCCAGCTTGGAAATCTTCTTTGCATCATCCTCAGACGCCTTCGCCTGCAGCAGGAACCGATACACCAGCTCCTGCTGCTCCGGGCTCAGCTCCATATCCTGAAAATAGGACAAGGCCTCCTCCCGGCTCATGGGCTGATCCGAAGAGGCGGCCACACGCTGCACCAAATGCAGTGTTTCCCGAAATGTGTTCTGATCCAGCATGGCTATTCTCTGCTCCTGGCCAATTCCTCAAAATCAGCCCTTGCCCTGGTGAATGCTTCCATCAGCTTGGGCGAAAATGTCCCGCACTTGCCGCCGGTAATCATTTGGAAGGCCTCCTCTGTGGTAAAGGGCTTCTTGTAGCACCGCTCCGTCACAAGGGCGTCATACACATCCGCCACACCCACAATCTGGGCAGACAAAGGAATATCATCCCCTGCAAGGCCATCCGGATAGCCCCGGCCGTCATACCGTTCATGGTGATGTCTGCAGATCTCGTAGCTCATCTTGCTGTAATTCTCATCCCAGACACCCTTGATATCGCTTAGGATCTCGCTTCCCCTGGTGGTATGGGTCTTCATGCATGCAAACTCCTCGTCCGTAAGCTTTCCGGGCTTTAACAGAATATTGTCCGGTATGGCGATCTTCCCTACGTCATGAAGCGCGCTGGCTGCCGCAATCACCTCCACCATGGCCGGGGTAAGACGGTACTCCGGATAATCCTTCATCATCTGCAGAGCCAGGATCCTGGTAAAGCCCTTCACACGCTTAACGTGAAGGCCGCTCTCCATGTTCCGCCCCTCCACAACCGTTGCCAAAATATCAATCAGCTCCGTATTACTCTTCTGGAGCTTGGCTGCCTGCTTTCTCAATATCTCTGTCTGCTTCGCAACCTTTTCCTCCAGCTGGTTCTTATAGGAAAACAGCTCTGCCACATTGCTGACCCTCCGCCTTACCAGCGAATTGTCAAAGGGCTTCTGGATAAAATCGGAAACTCCCATGTCAAAGCATCTGCGCTCTGCCTCTACCGTATTCTCCCCGCTTATGATAATCACGGGCACCTTATCCATCCACCCGTGATTCTTCATAAACTCCAGCACCGCAAAGCCGTCTACCTCCGGCATCATAAGATCCAGAAGCAGCGCACTGATCTCCTCATGCCGCTCCGTGAGAACCTCCAGGGCCAGCTTGCCGCCGCCCACCGTAATCACATCATATTCATCCTCCAGAATCTCCTCCAGAATGTCACAATTGATGGGCATATCGTCCACTACCATTACTTTATTGCGCATATTCTATTCCTTCTATCTCCTATCGCTCTCTTCTTCCCGCGCCGCTTCTACAACTGCGCGATTGCCGCAACAACTGTTTCATAATCCTGCTTCACCCGGTCAAACATGGGCTGGATATCCACAGCAGGCTTTCCGTTCCGCATTGACTCGCACAGCTCTGTACTGGACTCAAACAGATTCTGCAGGCCAAGATTCACACTGATTCCTTTCAGATTGTGGGCATCCCGAAATGCGTCCTCCCACTTCTCCTCCGCAATATCCTTTGTCATTAATTCATAGGATTTGTCGTTACAGAATTTGCCCAAATACTTCACAACTCGCTCCTCACTGAGCAAACGGCGCATGATCTCATCATAGCTGCCGCCCACAGCCGCATAAAAATCCTTGATTGACATTTTGTCTTCCATTCCTTTCGTTGAAATACTTATTTGCTGTCTTATATTCTACTATGAAATTTGCGGTTCTGCAACTGTTTTCAAGGATTTTCACACCTGCACACATTTTTAAACAGCCTCTCTCCCAAAGCCAGGCCTGCCAGGACCATCAGGACCCGGCCACCGATGCTTCCCACACACCGCAGCACCTCCCCCTCCCAGTATATTTTCGGGAAATTCCTTCTTATCCGCATCCACTCTGCAAGCTCCTGCAGCTTCCTGCCCCAGAATCCAAAATCCGACCACCGGGACGGAAGGAAATCAGGGGGAAGGGAAATACTGCAGTAAATTCCCAGTGCAGTCCCCAGAAGCATCAGTATTCTCCCAAAAAGCAGCCGCCCGGGGGTTCCTCTCTGCCTGCACCCTCCCAGGAATCTATGGCCCAGAGCGAAAATAACTGCCCAGAAGGGCAGCGAAATCAAAAGCCTTGCCACAGAGCGCCAGAATCTTCCCTGGAATCTATATGCCTCCCCAAAGAGCCCCAGGCCTGCGGCGATCTGTTCCGGCCAGGCGGCAGGGGTTTGGTCCCTGGCTCTGATCTCCACCCAGGGCATGGACTCCTCCCGGTCTGTCTGGAAGCAGGCCAGCACCGGCTCCTCCAGATCCAGCACGCCGCGCACCACCAGCTCCCTGCTGCCCTTGCGGACCACATTTCCCACCGCCCAGTCCGTACCGAACAGCTCCCGTGCCAGGCCGGCACTGATCACACATCCTTCCTCATCCTTTTGGAAGGTGTACCCTCCGTATTTCACAGGGCCCGGGATTACAAGCTCCATGGGCCCGTATATCGTAAGCACGGCTGCGGTTTGGCTCTGGCCCGGCCAGTGCGCCCTGACCCCGGAAATGGTCTGGTTCTCCTCCCTTTTCCAGGCCGTAAGCTCTACCGATTGCCCCTGCTTCTGAAATGTGTCGATCTGCTCTGCGGACAGCGCCCCATGATCATACCGCAGCCCGGTCTGCCAAGAGAAGCCTTCAAGGACCTTCCACTCCCGGCAAATATGATAACCGGATACTGCCAGAAGCCCAAACAAAACGATTGCCAACACTCCTGCCTTTACTGTCTTCTTCATCCCATACTACCTCTCTACCCGTACCCGGTCCTGATCCTCCACCGGCTTCCCGCTGACGAGGCTTGTGATAGATGCCTGACATTTTTCCATTCCCGGAAGCTTCACGGTGGCGGATCCCCCGGCGCCAGCTTTTCCTTTACGGCAGCAGGAACCTCTGCCGTAAAAAGAACCCCCCCCGGTTCCGATGCGGATGCATTCGCTGCCGCTTGTAACAGTCCCTGCCGTCACATTGGTATTTTGGAATATGCCATCCTCCTCTGCCAGAAGCTTCCCTTCCCCGGCCAGCAACTCCTCTGTCTTTGCAAGCCTGGCCTTTGCAGCTGCCTCTATAAGCTGCGCGCCCTCTATAAGCTGCACGCCCTCCACATCCAGCCCTGCCGCCTTTTTGACTTTGGCATTGTTCTGACGGGTTACCGCATCACTTCGCTCCGCCGCCTGATATGCATCCCTGGACTGGGCCTCCTCATAGGCTCCTGGGCCCTAGCTAATTCCTCCCCGGCCTCCTCCACAGCCGGAATCCAGGCATCCTCCTGGCGGCTCAGCTCTGCATGCTCCAGGGCCAGGGCTGCCTTCCCGCTGTTTTCGGGGACATGGAGCGGATCTCTCATATTTTATCCGTATTTCTGGATAACGGGATCGTCTATGCCCCCAGGGGCAGCTCGGTAACCCTCTCCGCAGTTATGCAAAAGCATAATCTCGTCTGCGCAGTGGCAGATCACGGGCCCGGGATCCCTGGGGAAGAGAAAGCACATGTCTTTGAAACCTTCTACCGGGCAGACCGCTCCAGAAAGGATAAGGAGCATTTCGGCCTGGGGCTTTCCGTGGCATGGGAGCTGGCCCGGCTTCTGGGCGGGCGGATCCGCCTTGCGGACACCCCTGGCGGGGGCTGCACCTTTTTGCTGGAGCTGCCGGCAGGATGAAAAATGCCTTGTCCGATATTCTTGATTTCCGCTGCCTTTTTTTATATAATATTGGAAGGAAAAAGAGGAGATTTGGGAAATGTTTAAAATTGCAATTTGTGATGATGAGGATACGCTCATTCAAGAGCTGAGAGGCCTCTTGGAGCGGTATGCCGCGGAATGCGGCATGGAATTCTGCTTTTTCAGCTATCACGATGGCAGCGAATTACTGGAACAATACAACCTGGAATATGACCTGATATTTCTGGATATCAAGATGGAGCAGCTGAACGGATTACAGGCCGCGGAGGCCATCCGCCGAATGGACCGCACCGTAGGCCTGATCTTTTTAACCTCTCTGGCACAATATGTGTGGAAGGGCTACGAATACCGGGCTGTCAATTATCTGTTAAAGCCTGTAAGATACAGTGTCCTGAAGCTGGAGCTTGATCGCTACTTTGCCCATTACACGGGAAAGGACGAGCCTTTTCTGCACTTTTCCAATCAAACCGGCAGGCACAAGGTGCCCTACCGTGATCTGTGCTATGGGGAGACCAGCAAGCGCAATGTGATGCTGCACTTTGACGGACAGGAGCAGGTCATCTATAAGACCATCAAGGAGCTGGCCGCGCTGCTCTGCTCCCAGCCCCAGTTTGCCCAATGCCACCAGAGCTTTGTGGTAAATCTGTCCTACGTCAAGGCTGTGGAGGGCCTGGAGCTGATCCTTTCCACCGGGGAGCGCATCCCTGTCAGCCAGCCGAAGCGAAAAGCCTTTATGCAGAAGCTGACAGACTACTGGGGGGATATGTTATGATGCTGTTTTTAAAGATTCTCTCCTTTTTCCTGGATTGGTTCTATGTATTTACATTTTTAAATGTAATACATATATTTTTGCCCCTGCGCCCCAATTTCTATCTGCGGCTGGCAGCATTTTTTGTGTGTAATTTTGTTTCCACAGTAGTGATATATTCCAATGACCTGCCGGGCCTTGTGGGCGCTCTTTTGGGATTTTCCCTCATGATCCTGGTATTCCATTGGGGATACTGGGCCAAGAAAATAACAACCATACTGGTTTTTTACCCCACGGTAATCGCTGTAAATTACTTGATGCAGGACATAGGGGCCAGATGCTTCTTTTGGATCAGCAAAGCCCCTGTTGAGGAATCCATGGGATGGTCTTCATGGCAGCTGCTGCTCAGTACGGCGTTTTATGCCTTGTCTTTGCTGCTGCGGCTTTTGTTCTGGATTGTATTATGGCTGCTGCTGCGAAAATCCCTGTTCCGGACTGCCCCAAACCTGACCGGAAACATGTGGCGTATGGTAGATCTCCTGGCACTGGCGCCTTTTACTGCCATTTTTACGATTATTTATTTTATGCCGAAAAATCCTCTTGTGGTTTATCCCATATGCTTTGCTTCCATTTTTTCCAGCTTTGGATGCATATACCTTGTCTCCTATATTTGCGTTTCCATGGAGACCGCTTATCATGCCCAGGAACTGGAACAAAAGCAGGCCTACTATCAGCAGCGGCAAAACGCGGAGGAGCGGGTCCGAGCCCTGTACCATGACATGAAAAACCATCTCCTTGTGCTGGAGCGGCAGCTGGCAACCCCCGAACCCCTGGAAATGATTGAAAAATTGCAGCAGGAGGTGGCCTCTTATGAGGATTATATCCATACAGGCAACGATATCCTTGATATTATCTTAGCGGAAAAAGCTGCCCTGGCCAGGGAAAAACAGATCGCATTTTCTGTGGCCGCCGATCTAAAGGGAATGGATTTTATGGAGCCTTTGGACATCAGCGCCATATTCGGGAACGGCCTGGACAATGCCATGGAGGCCAGTGAACAATTAGAGGAAGGGGCCAGGGGAATCCTGTTAAAGGCAGGGAAGGTGCAGCAGTTCCTCTCCATCCTGATCGTAAACAACTGTGCCGGGAAGCGTAAGGCCTCCCATCATGGCACGACGAAGCAGGATCCCTTTTTTCACGGCTTTGGCATTCCGAATATGAAAAAAGCCGTGGCAAAGTACGGAGGGCAGCTGACTACACGGTATGGGAAGGGGACATTTACCCTGAAAATATTAATACCGATACCACTTCTTCACAACGACTGATACCAGAAAACTGAAATTCCCGAAAAGAAACGGCATGTGCTCCCTGCGTATGCCGTTTCTTTAAATTTTGCGTTCTGCATCTTAGATTTTGCACCCTCTCTTGCCCTTTTCCCCCTTAAGGTATAAGGTATGGTAAAATATATCCGGTGAGTCCCCTGCCGGCAGGGCCATCTCACCAAATGATACCAACCAGGAGGAATTTATTATGCCCATTTTAAATGCATCCCATTTAAAAAAATACTACGGCAAAGATGAGAGCCTTGTAAAGGCCCTGGACGATGTAAATGTATCCGTGGAGGAGGGACAGTTCGCCGCCATTATCGGTACCTCCGGCAGCGGAAAATCCACGCTGCTGAATATGCTGGGAGGATTGGATATCCCCACCTCAGGCAGTGTCCGGGTAGAGGACAAAAGCCTGGAAAGCCTGACCGAGGAACAGCTCACCCGCTTTCGCCGTAAGCGGATTGGCTTTATCTTCCAAAATTACAACCTCATCCCCTACCTCACCGCCTATGAAAATATTGTGCTTCCTGTCCGCCTGGACGGCAAGACGGAGGATCCGTCCTTTTTGAAGGAAATTGTACAATTCCTGGAGCTTGGGGAAAAGCTCCGGAATTATCCCAGCCACCTTTCCGGCGGCCAGCAGCAGCGGGTGGCCATTGCCCGCGCACTGGTATCAAAGCCCGCCATCATCCTGGCCGACGAGCCCACCGGGAACCTTGACAGCCGTACCAGCCAAAAGGTGATCGACCTTCTGAAAATGACAAGCGAGAAATTCCATCAGACCATTGTCATGATTACCCACAATCCTGAAATTGCGGAAAAAGCAGACGTGAGAATCCGCATTGAAGACGGCAGGATCCAGGGATAAGGAGGGCCGGGAAATGAGCAGTGCAAAAGTAACGTCAAACATGATATCTCTCATGTCCAGGCAGAGCCTTCGGGCAAGCCGTATGCGCAATGTCTTCGTATTGATTACCATTGTCCTGGCCTCTGCCCTGCTGACGGCAATCCTGATGTTTGGGGCCGGCCAGAAGCAGCAGGAGAAAAACCAGCTTTCCCACCAGCAGCAGGTGGGCTACTATAACCTCACCAAAGAGCAGGTGGCCCAGCTGGCAGCGGATGACCGCATCGCTTACCAGCTCCGGGTAAAAACCGGTATCCTTTCCGAGATGGACGGCTTTGACGTGATGCCCTATTTTGTAAACGAGCTGTCCGACCAGATCCGGGTAGGGGAGCTGGACAGCGGAAAGCTGCCGGAATCGGAACAGGAAATCACCGCCTATGCCGCCATGCTGGAAAAAATGGGCGCAGAGCCTGCCCTTGGCAGCAGCATCACCCTTTCCTTCTACGATGGCAGTACGGAAACCTTTACCATATCAGGGCTCCTAAAGGGCAATGATTCGGCCAAGCAGTTCCCCGTATTTTTTTCCGAAGCCTATGCGGAGCATGGCAGCCAGCTAAAGGGTCAGCCCTATGAGGTGTATGCCAAGCTCTACGGCGGGACAGAAATGTACCTGGAGGACTGCAAGGAAGCCATGTATCTCATTGGAAGCGATGCAGGGGTAGCACGGGAGAATGTATATCCGTCACAGGCATTTCTGGACTCCCTGTCTGTGGATATGCAGTCCGTCATGCTCTACGGCCTGGTTGGCATCGTGATCCTCCTTGCCTGTATCCTGGTCATTTACGGTGTGTTTTATCTGTCCGTGATTGGCCGGATTCACCAGTTCGGGCAGCTTCGCACCATCGGCATGACAAGAAAACAGATCAAACGGCTGGTTTCCCGGGAGGGAGGCATCCTGTTCCTCTGCTCCTCCCCCATTGGCATCGGTATCGGAGGGATTGCCGGTTATCTCATGATTCCGGACGGCTTCCACATAGGGAATCTGCTGCTGATTATCGTGTCTGTCTTTGTCCTTGTGTACCTTATTACCATGATCTCCGTCCGTAAGCCGGCGCGGCTGGCCGGGGCCGTCTCCCCTATGGAGGCCCTGCGCTACGTGCCCCAGGGCTCCATGAAAAAGGCGGCAAATAAGCGGATGTGCCGGCGGCTGACGCCCCAGGGCCTTGGCCTGATGAATTTCTCCAAAAACAGAAAAAAGGCCGTAATCACCATGCTGTCCTTAGGCCTGGGCGGCATCCTCTTCATGACCGCGGCCACCTATATCTCCTCCTTTGATAAGGACGGTTACGCAAGGCAGGGATATTTTAAGGATGCGGAATTTAATATCCAGTTCTCGGTGGCAGCCATTGAATTAAATGAATACGGCATGAGCGGCCTGCAGGCAGAATCCCCCTTAGACAGCGCGATGGTACAGGAGATCTCTGCCCTGGCGGGCGTAACAGGGGTAAGGGAAATCAAGGCCTTTGGCATCCAGTACGACCATCCCGCGAACGACCTGTATGGAGCCAACGACCAGATCAATCCCCTGAGCGAAGGGGAGGTTCAAAGCATCGGCCGCTATCTGGAGGAGGGAAGCTGCGACTATGAGAAGCTCATGAGCGGTGATTACGTCCTGGTGGCAGACAATGACACCATGGAGGAAATCTATGGCTGGCGCTTTGCCGTCGGCGACCGTATTACCCTGCACTATTATGACGGTGCGGGGGCTGCCCAGCGGGAGGTCTCCATCCTTGGTATTTTAAGCGCTCAGTATATCCACGACCACAATGACAGCTTTGAAGGATGGTTTCTGATGCCGGAGCAAGCGATCCTATCCCTTGTGAATTATGACAGCCTGAATACCCACCTTCTGGTATCAACGGAAGCCGCCAGGGAGGAGGCGGTCGGGGAAGCGCTGGGGCAGATGATCGCAGACCGGCCGGAATTGGTGATGGAAACCCTCTCGGAGCGCAGGGCTGCCTATGCCCAGAGCGCCAATCAGATCTTTGGCGCCATCAGCGGGCTCTCCATTTTCATCATGATGTTCAGTATTTTAAGCATGATGAATACCCTGATCACAAATATCGTTACCCGGAAGCAGGAGCTGGCCATGCTGACCTCCATCGGCATGGGCAAGGGGCAGACCAGGGGCATGCTCCTGAGCGAAAGCCTGTTCCTGGTGCTTGTCACCCTGGGCGTAACTATGACGATCGGGACACTCTGCGGCTATGCATTGAGCCAGGCCCTCTACCGGAACGGGGCATTTTATATGGCCTTCCGGTTCCCGGCTGTCTTCGCCCTTGCCTATGGGTGCGTGCTGATCCTGGTGCCCCTTGCCATTACCTTTGGGGCCATGGGCAGCTTTTCTAAGGAGCCGCTGGTGGAGCGGCTGCGGGGCTCGGAAAATTGACAGGGAATTACAGATCCTGCCATCATAAAACAGGGAGATAAGCTGCTTATCTCCCTGTAAACCCGTCTCTATTCCTTGATCCGGTCAATCTCTGTAAAATTAATCCCTGCAGCAGTAAGTATCACCTTCAGATCAAGATAACGTTCTTTCAATGCCGCATAAACCTCAGAATTCTTATCCGCCAATATCATAAACCTCTGCACTCTTGAAAACTCTTCTACTGATATCTTCAGCATTTCCTTTTCCATCATATATCCCACCTACATTCATTGAGACTGTTCTATTGAAGTATTTATTATATCAGAGGAATGCTTCCCATGTAAAGCTACTTTTTTCGGTAATAACTGCTATCATGGGCAGCCCGTTATGATTCTCCCCGGAACTGGGCCATGTACAGCTGGTAATAAAATCCCTGCTTCTCCATCAGCTCCTTGGGTGTCCCCTGCTCCAGAATGCCGCCCTGGTCAATGACAAAGATCCGGTCTGCCTTCTGGATGGTGGACAGCCGGTGGGCAATGACAAAGCTGGTGCGGCCTGCCAGGAGGGCCTCGATCCCCTGCTGCACCAAAAGCTCTGTGTGGGTGTCAATGCTGGAGGTTGCCTCGTCCAGAATCAGGATCCTTGGCATGCTCACCATGGTACGTGCAAAGGCGATCAGCTGACGCTGGCCGATGGAGAGCCCTGCTCCCCGCTCCTTCAGCTGGGTATCGTAGCCCTTCTCCAGCTTCTCAATAAACTCATGGGCATTGACTGCCCGGGCTGCCTGCTCAATCTCCTCCTGGGTGGCATCCAGCCTGCCGTAGGCAATATTTTCCCGCACCGTGCCCTGGAAAATAAAATTCTCCTGGGTCATGACTCCCATCTGGCGCCTTAAGCTGTTCATGGACACCTTCTGGATATCGTATCCGTCAATGGAAATCGTCCCCTTTTGGATGTCGTAAAACCGGCTGATCAGGTGCACAATGGTGGTCTTTCCGGCCCCTGTGGGGCCTACCAGCGCAATGGTCTCCCCGGGGCTTACGGTAAAGGACACATCCTCCAGCACTTTGGTTTCCGCAGCCGTCCCCTCGTCATAAGTAAAGGACACATGGGAGAATTCCAGCCCGCCCTCAATATCGGGAAGCTCCATCTCCGTCTCATCGGTGATATCCGGCTCCGTGTCCAGGATATCAAAGATCCGCTCTGCCGCCGCCATGTTGGTGATCACCTGGTTGTAAAAATTGCTCAGATTCATCACCGGGGTCCAGAACATGCTGATGTAGGTTCCAAATACCACCAGGGTCCCCACCGACACATGCTCTGCGCCGATCAGCCGGATGCCGGCCCAGTACAGAATCATGGCCCCCAGACCCCAGCAGATGTCCACGGCCGGGCCGAACATATCCGCAATGCGGACCGCATCCCCAAAGGCCTTCCTGTGCTCATCCACCAGGCCGCCAAAGATTTCCCGTGTCTCATCCTCTGCCGTAAAGCTTTGGACCACATGCATCCCGGCAATATCCTCATGGACATAGGCATTCAGGTTGGAAGCCTTTTTCCGGTAAATGCCCCAGCGGCTGTGGGCCCTGGTCTGAATCAGCCAGACCGCCACAATCATCAGCGGAATGCTGGACAGACCCGCCAGCGCCAGCTTCCAGTCCTTGACTACCATGATCACCACCACGCCGCAGATGGTGACAAAATCCGGAATCAGGGTAGTGACTGTATTGGACAGCACGTTTTTCAGGGAATTCACATCACCGATGATCCGGGCCAGAATCTTCCCGGTGGGCCTGCTGTCAAAAAAGGAAAAGGATAAGGTCTGGATATGCTCGTAAAGCTCCTGGCGGATATCCAGAAGAATCCGGTTGGTGACCAGCGCCATGGTATACATGCGGACCTTCACCATAATGATAAATATGATATTTAAAATCAACGTAAAAACTGCCAGCCTGTACAGGCCGCCAAAATCCCCTGCTGCAATGTTGACATCAATGGCCCGCTCAATGATCAGCGGATTGACCAGCGAAATAGCCACGGTCACTGCCATGCACACCAACACCCCTGCCAGGGTCAGGCGGTATTTTAACAGGTAAGATAGCAGCCGCCCCAGGGTCTGTCCCCTTCCGGAGCTTTTGATTTTCTCGTCCTGGCGGTAAGAATCTACTGCCATGCACACACCTCCCCATACTGGGCCTGATAAGTCTCATAGTACAGGCCCTTTTGTTCCATCAGCTCCCGGTGGTTCCCCCGCTCCGCAACGCTTCCGTTTTCCAGGAAAATGATCTCGTCTGCGCTGCGGACCGCCGAAATCCGGTGGCCTATGATGATTTTCGTTGTATCCTTCAATTCCTCCAATGCTGCCTGGATCTGGGCCTCTGTCTCCATATCCAGGGCGGAGGTCGAGTCGTCCAATACCAGGATGGGGCCATGCTTGGCAATGGCCCTGGCAATGCTGATCCGCTGCTTCTGCCCGCCGGAAAGGCCTACGCCCCGCTCCCCGATCACCGTATCGTACTGCTCGTTCATCCGTTCAATAAAGCCCCTGGCATGAGCCAGCTCCGCTGCCTGGATCATGGTATCGCGGTCCGTATGATTCCGCTTCCCCATCTTGATATTTTCCTCAATGGTATCTGAGAAAAGAAATACATCCTGCATCACAACGGAGATGCTGCTGCGCAGCTGCTTTAGGGTGAGCCGCCTCACATCCTCCCCATCCAGGCTTACCTGTCCCTGCTCCACATCATAAAAACGCTGCAGAAGGTTGATGATAGAGCTCTTGCCCGAGCCGGTGGCTCCCATAATCCCAAGGGTTTTCCCCGGCGCAAGGTCAAAGCTCACATCCGACAGGATCTTCTTGCCGCCCCTGGAAAAATCCACATGGGAAAAGGTCACGCCCCCCGCCACCCTGGGCAGGAGAAGGGGCTCCTCCGCCTCCCGGATCGTAGAGGTCTCCTGATAAATCTTCTGGATTTTCTTGTAGGAGGCAATGGCTGTGGACAGGTCGTTGGTGAGCCATCCAAGCATTTCCATGGGCCAGACAATATTGCGGCAGTATTCGGCAAACGCCACCAGGGCTCCCAGGGTCATCTCCCCACGCACCACCATGCCGCCCCCCAGGATCACCATCACCACCGGCAGGAGCTTTCCTGCGAACTGGAAAATGGGATAATAGCGCACCAGCACCTTAGACTGGCTGATATTCAGGTCATAATACCGCTTGTTGTGGCTTAAGAACTTCTGAATCTCGAATTTTTCCCGGGCAAAGGCCTTGACCGTGCGTACTCCCGCCAGATTCTCCTCTGCAATGGTGGTGAGCACTGCGTTTTCCTCGCTGATCTCCTCATATATCTTATCCAGCTTCCGCTCCATGACAATGGCTATGGTACCGATGATAATCATCACTGCCGTGGGAATCAGCGCCAGCCTCCAGCTCAAGCGGAACATGCAGTACAGCACAATGGCCACATGGATCACCACCTCGATCACCAGCATCCCCACATAGCCAAGGGCACCCCAGATGTAATCTACATCATCCTTCAGCCGCGCCATCAGCTCCCCGGTATTGGTGTCGTCAAAATAATCCATGGAAAGCCCCTGGATATGGGAAAACAGATCCTTCCGAAGCCGGGAGCCCACCCGGGAGCTGACTACGTCAAAGGTATACTCCTTCCCGTATCCGCCCAGGCAGCGCCCCAGCCCCACCAGGAAAATCCCTGCCAAAAGCCCGGTGAGAAGCTCCATCCTCCCACCCACAATCACATCATCCACAATGCTTTTTGTGATAATGGGATACAGCATATCCAGCACAATGGCCACCACCATACAGACAATGGCAAACAGATACGCATACCAGTATTTTACAATATAACTGCCTAATTTCTTCAAATGAATCCCCCTTCTTTCTCTGTTGCTCGATGAATCTGCCCCTGCAATCCTGCCTGCATGCCAAGTCAAAGCCTGCGTCAGGGCGCAAAAAAACCCATGGTATGTGATTACCATGGGTATCTGCACATTGATTCCACTCCGTCTGTCAGCGCTGCTGACAGACAAACATCAACGGGGAGCGCAAAGATGCCGCTCCGGCACAAAATCCATCGAGGTAATCCAATAAAACATATGCTTCCAAATTCCGTTCCCAGTTGTCATCAAATTTGTCATCATTGCCATTTTGTTTTACCTCGCTTTCCTTCAAATTTTATAATCATTTCTGTTATACTGCTTACGCTAATGCTAGTAAACCACAATTGGAATCATTTGTCAAGCCATGGCAAAAAAATATTTGTTGAATTATTTTGAATTTTTTTTGAAACCTAAGGCCACCTATGTACATCTAATAAGTACAAGAACCAAAATCATCCGGATGATAAAACAGCTGTGAAAGCTATGGAAGGGAGACGAGTTTATGCAGGCGCTGATTGAAAAAGCTGTCCAGGGCGATGTAGAAGCATTTTTGGAATTGATGGACAGGAATTCACTGGCAATGTATAAGGTAGCCCATGCAATACTGAATAATGACGAGGACGCTGCAGATGCAATCCAGGATACCATCCTGACCTGCTTTGAAAAATTACATACCCTGGAACAGCAGGCGTATTTCAAAACATGGATCACCAGGATTCTGATTAACAAATGCAATGGCATTCTGCGTCACCACCAGAGAGAGCACCTGCCGGGGGAGCTGCCGGAGCCTGCAAGGCAGGATGTATCCCTTGCAGAATTTGAATTCAAGGAGGTGCTGAAGCTGATTGACGAAAAATACCGCCTGATCCTGGTCTTTTACTACATGGAGGGCTTCAACATACCGGAAATAGCAGAGCTTCTGAACCTGAACAAAAATACAGTAAAAACAAGGCTTGCACGGGGAAGGGAACAGATCCGGACCGCATATCTGGAAAAATAAAACCAGCTTCAATCCCCAGGCAGCACAATCACACAAAACAGGAGCACATCATCTGCTCCAGCAAGGAGGTTTTCAATGAAAGAACAAACAAATCATCTGCAATCTGACAGCCAGTCATTAGACCATAACATCAAACAGCTCATGGGGAGCCAATTCCCCCTTCCGGCACAGGTAGAACATGCCAAGGAAGAAGCATTTGCAAGCATCCGTGCCAAGGCTTCGGCTCAATCAGCAGAAGCACATACACGGACTTGCCCCCCGCCGGCAGGGAAACGAGCCTCAAAGGGCAAAAAGAAGGTTCGCAATGCATGGCTCCGGGGGCTTGCAGTTGCAGGGGCCGCCGTTTTTTGCTGCATGTACTTTACCACAACAGCAGTTTTTGCGCAGGTGCCCATCATCGGCCATGTATTTGATATGCTGGGAGCCGGCCTTGAATTTGCCGGAGAATACGCCAATCTGGCAGAGCCTGTCAAGTATGCCCAAACAGAGATGGAAAGCGTAACTGCCAATGGGACTACTGTCACCCTCTCCGAAGCCTACTGTAACGAAACTGCCCTGTATCTAAGCCTGATCGTCCATTCCAAAGAACAGCTCCCCGATACCTTCCTGGGACAGAATGGAAAGCCAGTAATCGAGCATCAGAGCCTGATTGATTTTGACTTTGATGAAGAGGGGGCGATTGACTGGAGAGACGGCGGAAGCCTGATCACCGACGGCAAGATGGTGGATGATTACACCTATGTTGGCGTCATCCGTTTTGACCTGGGGCAGTATTATGCAGGGCATGACATTGAAATACCGGAAAATATCCATGCAAAGCTATCCCTCTCTAAGATTATCGGGACAAAGCAAACGGATACCAGCCCGGAAATGCCCCAGGAGCTTTTGGCGCAATATGAGGCAGCCATGAAGGAAAACGGCCTTGGGCTCACAGAGGAAGCATATGAACAGTTCTCAGAAGAACAGAAAAATACAGAGCTTCAGCTTCGCAACGATATGTGGGATGCTTACTATGAAATGTATCCCGACTGTCTGGCATACCCCAATTCCTATCGCTGCTGGATCCTGGAGGGCCCATGGGATTTTGAATTTGACGTCGCAAGAAATGACCAGAATATTGTCCGGCAGGAATTTGATGACAATGAAAACGGCCTTGGGATACTTGCTGTTTCCAGGACGCCCGTGGAGATTACGGTGGAAAAAGAGGAAAATCTGGATCATTTCCTTGTCATCCTTGATGCCGACGGAAACCTGATGGAAACAAGCAGCGGCTCTTCTTATACTGTATCTGTCAGCGGACATGATACCTCAAAAATAGATGTTTATGTCTGTGACTATATCGAATATATGGATGAACTAAAGGGCTACTGGTGGTCCAAGGATTACCCGGAAAAGGCAAAGGAAAAGACCTTCAAGCAGCTGCTGGATGAACGTGCCCTGTACCACAAGGAGATTGTATTTGAAGAGCCATAAAGCTGACATGTCCTGCCTGCATCCTGCTGTCAAATAACCAAACATGAGGGGTATCTCTTTCTCATCTATTTGGATGAGGAGGGGATACCCTTCCTCTTGTCTAAATAATATCCCTCCCTGCGCCTCCCTTTTCTCTCTTCTTTCGAAAATCTTAAGATTCCTCCTGACAAATTATTTATCTTATGGTAGTATACTGTATGAAAATGGAGGCTTTTACAATGAACCGAAAAAACATAATAAGCGCCGTCCTGTTCCTTCTGCTGATGGCAATTACCTTTTATGTGATATTCCGTAACAATGATATGGGCGAGATCCTCAAATACATCGGCCGGCTGCAGCCCTTTTACCTGGTGGCTGCCATACTCACCGGCCTGTTTTTTGTGTCCGCCGAAGGCATGATGATCTGTTATCTGCTCCGGGCCCTCCGGTCCTCCGTGTCCCTGTGGACCTGCCTGAAGATCTCCTTCATCGGATTTTTCTACTGCGGCATTACCCCCTCCGCCACCGGCGGGCAGCCCATGCAGCTCTACCATCTGAAAAAATCCGGGCAGAAAATCGCAGACAGCACTGTAGTGCTTATGACAGTGGCCTTGATCTACAAGCTGGTCCTTGTCCTCATCGGCCTGGGGATCCTGGTTTTCTGGTATCCCTCCCTAAAGCTTTACCTGAAGGAATACCTGTACCTGTTTTATCTGGGCCTTCTTCTGAACGGCGGGCTGGTGGCAGTGCTTCTGTTTGTCATGATCAGCCCCAGATGCTTTGGCCGGATCGTCGTCCGGGGGGAAGGGCTGCTGCTGAAGCTTCGCATTCTTAAGCCGGACCAGGAGCGGCGCCAGAAGCTGTTTGAGCTGTCAGACCGCTACCATGACGCCGTGGTATTCTTCCTGCAGCATAAGCGCCACATTGCCCTGGTGACACTGTTCACCTTCCTGCAGCGTTTTACCGTATTTTTCCTGACCTGGCTGATCTATCGGGGCATGGGCCTTACCGGCCATTCCATGATGGCCGTTGTCATGATCCAGGCCACGGTTTATATTTCCGTGGATATGCTGCCCCTGCCCGGCTCCCAGGGCATCACGGAGCTGATGTACAAAACGGTCTTTTCCGCCATATTCCCGGGAGCTGCCCTGACGGCCTCCATGTGCGTTACAAGAGGCATTAACTTCTATTTCCTGCTGATAATCAGCGCCCTCATATCCGCTGTTGCAGCCCTCCGCCTCCATACGGCGCCCCTCACTCCTGAATCATGTTCTCACGGAATGCGCAGCTAGTGCGCATTCCTGACCCGTGAAAAATAACTAAATTACCATTGCCTTTTTATTAATTACTGCTATAATGAGTATGAAGTATTTGTACCAAGGAGGATTCCATCGTGAAAATTCTCATCGCTGGCTGCGGAAAGCTGGGAAAAGCCCTGACAAGGCAGCTGTCCCCCGCCAACTATGATATTACCCTGATTGATACTCGCAGCTGGGTGCTGGAGGACAGCGCCATCCGTTATGATACCATGGCCATTGAGGGCAATTGCGCTTCCATGAATGTCCTCATACAGGCCGGCGTTATGGATGCAGACCTGCTGATCGCTGCAACCGGGGCAGATGAGCTGAACCTGCTGTGCTGCATGACTGCCCATGGCCTGAATAAGAAGATACATACCATTGCCCGGGTGCGGAATCCGGAATATACGGAACAGATTTATAAGATGCGTGAGACATTTGGTCTCTCTCTGATTGTGAACCCGGAAAAACAGGCTGCCATTGAGATTGTCCACCTGTTAAAATATCCCGGCTTTCTTAAGCGGGACACCTTCGCCAAGGGGCGTGTGGAGATTGTGGAGCTGCGCATTGACGCCTCCAGTAAGCTCTGCAATGTCTCCTTAAGCGACATGGACCGCATTGTCAACTGCCGTGTCCTGATCTGTGCCGTTTTGCGGGACGGAACGGTTGTGGCGCCGGACGGCAATTTTACCCTGCGGGACGGCGACCGCATCTTTGTTACCGCTCCCCTGAAGAACCTGACCCTCATGCTGAAAAACCTTGGCATTATCACCCATAAGGCCAAGCGCGTGGTCATATGCGGCGGCGGCCGGGTCAGCTTCTACCTGGCGCAGCAGCTTACCAAAAGCGGTGTTGCCGTCCAGCTGATTGAGCAGGACGAACAGGTCTGTACCCGGCTGGCCAGCCTGCTTCCCGACACCTGCATCGTCCAGGGGGATGCCAGCAACCAGTATCTGCTGGAAAGCGAAGGCCTTGCTGACAGCGACGCCCTGCTGACCATGACGGGGCTGGATGAGCTGAATGTGGTGATCTCCCTCTACGGCAAATCCTGCGGTGTGCCCCAGATTATCACCAAGGTGGCCCGGATGGACAACACGTCCCTGTTGGACAGCCTGCCTCTGGGAAGCATCATCTGCCCCAAGGAGCTGTGCTGTAATACCATTGTCCGCTATGTGCGCGCCATCCGCAATCAGACCGGCGCTGCCCTTGCCGTACATACCATTGCCGACGGCCAGGCGGAAGCTATGGAATTCCGTGTGGATTCCAAGACCCTCCACTGCAATGAGAAGCTGAAAACCATCAGCCTAAAGCCCCACATTCTGGTGGTCTGCATTTCCCATGGTTCCCAGACAGAGATCCCCAACGGTGATTCTGTCTTCCGCAACGGCGATACTGTGGTCATTGTGTCCACTGGAAAGGATGTTATTTATCAGCTGAACGATATCTTCCGTGATTGACTGGGGGTAGAGGTGGTATATGAATTTTAAGATGATGGGGCGCTTTATTGCCCAGATATTACTGTTAGAAGCAGTTTTTATGATTCCTGCTCTTTTGATTTCCCTCTTTGACCAGGCCTACAAAGCCGCCTGGTCTTTTGTTGCAGCCATTGTGGTGATCTGTGTCTTTGCAGGCCTTTTGCTGCTCATCTGCCACAAGAAAAGGAACGGCTTTTATGCCAGGGAAGGCCTGGCCAGCGTGGGCTTCGGCTGGATTGCCCTAAGCCTGGGGGGCTGTCTTCCCTTTTATTTTTCCAGGGAGATCCCCCATTTTCTGGACGCCCTGTTTGAGATTGTCTCAGGCTTTACCACAACGGGAGCATCCATTCTTCCGGAGGTGGAGAGCCTGTCCCGGGGCATCCTCTACTGGCGCAGCTTCAGCCACTGGCTGGGGGGCATGGGGGTCCTGGTATTTCTTCTTGCCGTAGCGCCGGGCAGCAAAAGCAACGGCTTTACCATGCACCTGATGCGGGCGGAAAGCCCTGGCCCCAATGTGGGCAAGCTGGTTCCCCGCATCCGCTCCACTGCCCGGATCCTGTATCTGATTTACGTTTTGCTTACAGTAATCAATTTCCTGTTCCTGTTTCTGGGCGGGATGCCCCTCTTTGACTCTGTCTGCACTGCCTTTGGCACTGCCGGGACAGGAGGCTTTGGCATCAAAAACGACAGCATTGCAGGCTACAGCCCCTATCTGCAAAACGTATGCACCGTATTTATGCTGCTGTTCGGCATCAATTTCAGCTGCTATTACCTGCTGCTGATGCGCCAGTTCAAAAATGTCTTTCGGGATGAGGAGCTCCGTCTCTATCTGGGCCTTGTGGCAGGAAGTATTATCCTGATTGTCATAAACCTGAAGGATACCTACGGCACCCTGGCAGAAACTGTCCGCCATGCGGCCTTCCAGGTATCCAGTATCATCACCACCACCGGCTTTGCCACCACAGACTTTGACCTGTGGCCGGAATTCTCCAAGGCCCTTCTTCTGTGCCTGATGCTGGTGGGAGCTTGTGCCGGAAGCACTGGCGGCGGCTTCAAATGCGGCCGTGTTCTCCTGCTGTTCAAAAGCCTGCACCGGAACATCCGCAAGATCCTGCATCCCCAGAAGGTGCAGGTTATCCGCAACAACAATCAGATGGTGGAGGAGTCGGTACTGGACAACACCAACGCCTATCTGGCGGCCTATGTGGTCATTATTGTGGCCAGCGTGCTCATTGTCTCTTTGGACAACTTCTCCCTGACCACCAGCCTCTCCGCTGTGGTGGCATGCTTCAACAACATCGGCCCGGGTCTGGATGCAGTAGGCCCTACCTGCAACTTCGGGGATTTCGGCATCCTGTCCAAGCTGATTCTGATTGCTGACATGCTGGCAGGCCGTCTGGAGATCTTCCCGATTCTGGTGCTCTTTTCCAGAAGCACCTGGAGGCATCGGTAGCCAGGAATGATCCTGGCTGCCTCACAGCCCCCGCTGTACCAGCAGCTTCACGTTTTCTTTTGGGGTATCCCCCGCAAGGGCGCAGCCGGGCCCTAGGATCAATCCTGTGGCGGTCTGCCCGCCGGCTGTCTCCACGGTCCGTTCCACCTCAGCGGCAATCTCTGCTGCCCTCCCGTTCCGCAGAAGCGTTGGGGAAATCTGCCCCAGCAGCGCGCATTTCCCCCTGGCTTCCCAAAGGGCCTTATTCAGGTCTGTTTTCTCGTCAATTTCCAGGATATCGGCTCCCAGGCCGCACAGCTGTCTAAGAATCGGAGTGGCATTTCCGCAGATATGCAGGGAGATGATGCCTCCCTGCCCATGGATCCCATGAATCACCTTCTCCTCCGCCCACATGGCAAATTCCCGGTACATGGAAGGGGAGAGCACATCCGGCCCCGCCATGCTGTCCCCCATGGAGGTGCCATGGGCCCCTGCCTGAAGGAGCCTGCTCTGATATTGGATGCAGGCCTGGGTGCAGAATTCCACCAGCTTAAGGATATTCCCGGTCTGCTCCTCATCCATGAGCTCCATCAGCAACCGCTCCATCCCGTAGAGCTGGGAAGCCAGGCTAAAGGGCCCCTGATCTCCCCTGCCCATCACAAACGCCTGGTCCCCCAGGACCTCCCGAAGCCTTCCCACTGCCTCCAGGTTGGCCCGAAGCATGGGGCTGTCCCAGAAATTCTCCGGTATTTTCAGGCCCGGAATCTCCTCCGGTCCCCCAATCAATGGCTTCTCCACAACCGGCGGGCCGTCGGGCCGGCAGGCTACCTGGCAGCCCAAAGCCTCCGCCAGTGCTGCCGTCCCGTTTTCCACCAGCAGCATGTCATGGCCAAATTCCCTCCAGAGCGCAAGCTGCATCCTGGCCATGGCCGCTCCGTCCCGGACAAACTCGTCGTACCCCATGCCGGAATCCTGGGCGCACATCAGGAAATTGTGCAAATCCACTGGCAGCCGATCCACCGGCTGTCCCTTGATTGCTGCCATACAGCGTTCATATCCATTCATGGCTGCTCCTCCATCCGCCGGATCCGCAGCACAAGAAGGCCGCCTCCGGGCTGCTTATCCCTTTTGATCTTCCAGACATGCCCTCTTAGCTCCTCTCCTGTCTCCACCAGCTCCTCCGGTTCCCCAAACAGGCTCTGCACCTGGTACACAGCCCCTGGCTCCAGAAGCTCCTTCCACAAAAAGACTGCCTCAGCCTCCCGGTCCTCCCAGGGGTTTGCCGCCACCAGCAGCCCCTCCTGCCCCTCCTGGTAGTAATACGGGATTGGAAGCTCCTCCCGTGACTCATAGGCAATGGAGCAGAAATTCCGTTCCCTCTCCCCCATTCGGCAGGGCTTTATAAAATTCCCCAGCTCCTTTCGCAGGGCAATCAGCCGCTTCATGTCCCAAAGCATGGCCGCTTTTTCCGGAATCCTCTGCTGCTCCCAGTCCAGCCAGGCGCCATAGAGCCACCGGCCCCGTCCCGGCTCCCCCTCCCCGAACAGGCCGGGGGTCAGCCGGGGCAGGGGCCGGTAGGCTGCATGGAATTCCTCCCCTGCCATAAAAATGGGAATCCCCGGCGCAAGCAGGCAGGCATACCCTGCCAGGTAACGGCTCCCCTTTAGGCCATATGGATCCTGATCCAGGGGAAAGCCGTCCCAGCCATTGTCATGACAGCTCAGCTGGATCACAAACCGCTGGCCATCCTGCATCCGCAGAGGGAATCTGGCCACAAGGGCCGTTCCCTCCCGCTGGTAGGTGATATAAAAATCCTTCCCCAGGGTTTCCGCCTGATTGCTGTTCCAGTCATGGCCCTCCCAGTCGCTGATTTTAATATTGTGGATGGGCTTTCTCTGGTAAACATTTTCAATCCGCAGAATCCCCATCTGGTTGACATAGGCAATCCCAGGGACTTCCTCCTCCACCAGAAGGGTGTCATATTCCATCCCCGCAAGACGCAGGACCTTCCTGCGGCTTAAGCCCTCATTGGCCTGGCTGGTCTGTACTGTCCCATCCTCATAACAGATCTCCACGTCGTACCGCTCCTCCCGCCGCTCCTGCCTGTCCCGGCAGTAGTCCGCCACATTTTCCAGAAGCCCGGTGGAATGGTTCCTTCCCCAGTTATGGCTGATGGTTTCCCCGCACTGGATCACATCCGTCACCCCCCGGATGGCCGGCCCGGATTCCGCGATGATCACAAGCTCCTTTCCCCACTCCTTTGCCTTTTTGCGGATCAGCGCCCACAGGTCATTCCGGTAATGGGCCACATCCAGCCGGAAGCCGTCAATGCCGCATTCTGTGATATACCACATCCATGTATTTACCCACCATTCGTCCAAATCCTCATGACCGCCATACCAGTCATAATCCGTCATCCCCCAGGAGCCCCCTGCAAACCAGTGGGGATGCTCCCTCACAAGGGGGCTGTCCGCCATCACGCCATGGGTAATCACATCCAAAAATACACGTATATTGTGGCGGTGGGCACAGGCCACCAGCTCCTTAAATTCCGCCTCCGTGCCCAGGCTTTCATCCAGCCGGTCCGGCCTTATGCAGGCATACTCTGTCCAAATGTTATAAAAATGGCTGCCATGGCACTGCTGATGGCCGCTGAGCCAGATTCCATTGATCCCCAGCTCCTCCAGGTAAGGCATTTTCTCTGCCAGGGAAGCAAAGGTCCCTGACTCCGGGCCCTCCGGGGAGGTAAAGCCCTTGGTTGCAATTTCATAAATAATCAGCTGATCCAGATACCCCGGCGCCTCTGTTATGGGATAGTTCATTCGCCGTATCCTCCTTTCATTCCAGGTACACTCACCCTTTCACTGATCCCGCCACCATGCTTTCCGCGATCTGCTCCTGCAAAAAGATGTACACAACCAACGTGGGCAGGATACAGAGCACCAGAGCCGCAAACATGGAGGAATAATTGAAGCTGAAGGTGGAGGTAAAATATTTGATGGTCAATGGCAGGGTCCGGTTCCGCTCGCTTGAGGTCAGCAGCATGGCATACATAAATTCATTCCAGGAAAATATAAAGGTCAGAATCGCCGCGCTGGCCATGGCGGATCTGCTGATGGGCAGCATCACATGCCAGAAGGTCCGCCCAAAACCCGCCCCGTCAATGCAGGCCGCATCCTCCAGCTCCTGTGGGATGGACAGGAAAAAATTTTTCAGCAAAAACAGGCTCATTGCCATCCCAAATCCCGTATACACCAGAATCAGCCCCTGCCTGGTATCGTACAATCCCAGCTTGTTGATCACAAAATATACCGGCTGCACCATAGCGTTGGACGGAATCAGCATGGAGGAAATTAATAGCAGGAAAATCAGATTTTTCCCAAAAAAGCGGCAGCGGGCCAGCACATACCCTGCCATGGCATAGATGGCAACCGCCAGGGCCGTGCTGCTGAACGCAACAATGGCCGAGGTGAGAAACCGGGAAAAAATATTTACCTTCTCCATGGCAATTTTATAGCCCTCCACATAAAAGGAGGTGGGCAGGGAAAAGCTGGAGGAAAGAATCTGATTGTTGGTTTTAAAGGAGGACAAAAATACCCACAAAAATGGGAAGGCAGAAATCATCACCACAATGGCCATGATAAGATAATCAAACACCTTCTGTCCTATGTATCTCTTTCGCTTCATCATCCGCCTCCTAATCTGCCCGGTTCATGCCAAACAATTTGTTGCACAGCAGCATGGCTGCAATCCCAAACACCAGCAGCATAATGCCCAGGGTGTTGGCATACCCGTACTGGCTGCTCTGGACAATCTTGTTGACCATCATCACGGAAATCGTCATGGTGGAATTCCCGGGGCCGCCATTGGTGGTCATATAAATGGATTCAAATTCCTTAAACACCGCTGTCACAGCAACAATGGCCCCTGTCCCAATGGCCCGGCGCAGCAGAGGCAGATAAATGTACCAGTCCACCTGCAGGGCCGTGGCCCCGTCCATCCTGGCCGACTCCTCAATCTCCGCCGGGATTGCGCTCAATTCCGAAAAAACCATCAGGGTGATCACCGCTGCATACCACAGCCAGATATTGGTAACGCTCATCAGCGCTGTCTTGGGATCCACCAGCCAGTTCCTGGCAAGATGCCCAAGCCCCAGGCCCTGGAGCAGGGTGTTGAGCACCCCCACATCCGGCTTGTAGATAAAAAGGAACATCAGGGCCAGGGCGGATCTGGATATGATATTGGGCAGCATGAACACCGATCTGGCAAAGCGCCATCCCCTTCTCTTCCGCTTCAGGACAAGGGCCACCAGGACCCCAAAGGGAACGTGAATGCATACGGCCAGCAGGGCCCACAGCAGCGTATGGCACAGGGCTGTGTGAAACACCGGATCCTTGACAATCTGGATATAATTCTGCAAGCCGATAAACCGCATGGACTGCATCCCGTTCCATTTCGTGAAGCTGGACACAAAGGCCAGCACAAGGGGGCCTAAGTAGATCAGCAGAAACATCAGCAGCGCCGGAGCCAAAAACAAGGCAATCCACATTTTATTTTTCTGCTTCATCTGCACACTCCTACTGGATATCTTCTTTGTACTGGGCAGCGCCGTCATTCAGCATTTTCAGGAACTCCTCTACCGTAATGCTCCCGGAGATCAGATTGGGGATTTCCCGTCCGAACACATCATTCTGGATCACCGGATCCCATTTGGTCTGGTAGTTGGGCAGGACGATATCCACAGCGGTGGAGACATCCACACAGTCCTTCATGGGAGGCATCAGCTTCTCGTATTCCTCCTTGGGGAATTCCACCACCGGCGAGAGATCCCCGGATTCCACGGCGCGCTTCTGGGCGTATTCCTTTCTGGAATAGAATTTCATAAATGTAATGGCGCCTTCTATAATGTCCTCTCCCTGGTCTGTGGTGACACACCAGCCCCCGGCGGAGCCGATCATCACATTGCCCGGGAAGGGGGCATACCCCACCTTCTCCTCAAAGCCCGGCTGGGCATAATCCTCATCCTTTAAGCTGGGCATCATCCAGGGGCCGTTTGCAATCATGGCTGTATTCCCACTGAAAAAATTATTCGCCGCCAAAGCATAGGTTCCCCCCACTGCGTCCGCCGTTGTATAGGAGAACTGCTTCACCAGAATCTCCATGGCCGCTTTCATCTCCGGTGTCTGAAAATCATCCGGGAACTGCTGGGTCATGAACCTGCGGCCTTCCTCACTTCCTCCCAGGTAGGAGGTTGCCAGAAGCATGGGACACCAGGCCGTCTCCGTTGTGTGGAGGGACAGGGCCGGAATATTCTGCTCCTTTAATGCTTCACAGGCAGCCCAAAATTCCTCCCAGGTCTTGGGGAATTCGCTGATCCCTGCCTGCGCAAAGAGCTCTTTGTTGTAATAGAAGCCGGTCAGGGACATTCCCGGATCGGGAATCGTATAAATGCTGCCGTCCTCCCTGGTGAATTCCAGGATTCCCTGGGGCATCAGGCGCCCCTTCCATTCCGGGTCCTCCTCCAGATAGGGAGCCACATCCACCAGACGGTTGTTCTCCACCAGCAGTTCATAAAAAGCCGGCTCATTGGCAATGGTAATCAATGCAGGCATGGAATTGGAGGCATTGAGCATTTTCAGCTTGGAGCGGTAATCATCCGCAGAGCCTGCCAAATATTCCGGCTCCATCTGGTAGGTTCCCTGATACTCCTTGTTAAAATCCTCGATAATCCCCCGCATCTGGATGTCCAGCGCATCGTTGGCGCCTGTGGTCAGGATAATTGGAATCTTAATCTCCTCCCCTGTGGGCGCCCCTGCCCCTTCCTCTGGCGTCCCCGGCTCCTCCTGTGCCGTTTCGCCCTGTTCCGCGGTATTCTGCGCCCCGCCGCTTCCCTCCGCGGCCGGGTCCTTTGCCTTTTCTCCCCCGCAGGCTGCCAGGGACAGCATCATGGCTGCTCCCAACATAATTGCCAAACCTTTCTTACACATTTTACATACCTCCTCTTTTTGTTGAATGATGTCTGTTGACACCTGTATTATAGCAAGTTTTTTTGTATCATATGTATAAGAAAGGATACCTTACTTATCAATAATTATACTATTTTCGGCCCAAAGGCTGCCCATATAATAAAGAATGCGCTCTGCGCATTCTTCGCGCCCGAGCGGTGCCGTTCACGGCTAATTTCACCTCCGCGAGGTGCGCATCCTGTCCGGAGGGCTTTTTGACAGCGGTATCTCAAGGGTGCAGCAGGTGCCCTCCTGCTCTGCTTCATAATACATCCGAAAATCCCTGCCATACCGCAGCTGCAGGCGGCTTACCACATTTGCAATGCCATACCCGCCGCTCTTTTGGGGGAAGGCTCTCCGGTTCTCCTCCATGGTCTGCTCCGGCATTTGGTTCAAACGGGCTGCGGTCCGGGCCTCTATGGGGCTGCCATTGTTTTTGACCACAATCCGAAGCAGGGACGCCTCCCCCCGCAGCTGTGCCTGAGCCGTAATTTCAATGCGCCCGCCTTCATGCAGCTCCTCAAACCCATATTTGATGCTGTTTTCCACAATGGGCTGCAGCATGATCTTGGGCACCTTCTCCAGAAGAACCCCTTCCTCTGCCTGAATCTCATAGGTAAACAGGAAGCTGCTCCTGATTTTTTCAATTTCCAGATACGACCGCACATGGTCCAGCTCCTCCCTAAGGGCCACCTCATTCTCCCCCTTGCTCAAGCTGATGCGCAGCATCCTGGACAGGGACTGGATCAGGGTCACCATCCGCGTATCCCCGTTGATACGCGCCAGCATATGGATATTGTCCAGGGTATTATACAAAAAATGGGGATTGATCTGATACACCAGAGAATTGTATTCATTGATCCGCATCTCCTCCTGCTCTGCCTTTACCTGGTTCATCAGGTCCCCGATATGGTCCAGCATATGATTGTAGGCCACTGCCATCTGATCCAGCTCCGTGTTGGTTCGTATTTCTACCGATTGATTCAGGCTCTCTGCATTAAAATTGCTCATGCAGTCGCTAAGCTTCCGGATGTTGGTGCTGTAGGGCCGGGAGACAAGATAGGAAATCACAATACAGGCCGTAATCGCCGCGGCCATCACCCAGCAGACGATCTGCCAGAACATGCGGGCCGGCTGCTGAATCACGGCCATAGGCACAACAGAGACAAACAGAAAGCCTTTGGCCGGATCCTGGCTGATGAAATAAGCCTGCTCCTCATACACCACCGCCCGGACCTCGGTTCCGACGGAGGGGAGGTTCTGCTGGATCATGGCAAGCTCCTGCTCCCCTATGGCCGCATCCCCCAGCTGATCGCACACCTCCCCCTCCTGGCTGATCATCAGGTAGGAGGCCTTGGGATGTTTTTCAATATCTACAAATACATCCTGGTAAAACTTGCTGCCTGCCTTGACAATCAACAGCCCCGGCGGCACATTGCGGTCCATATGGCGGATATTGGTAAGTAGGTAATAATCCGTATCTACAAATCAAATTCCATTTTTGATACAATAC
>CAJUQB010000053.1 GCA_910588285.1 uncultured Lachnospiraceae bacterium | reverse complement strand
GATAAATGCATTCACTCAAGCGAAACATATGATTTGCCTCCTCCTCTTTCAAGCAGCTGTCTACATCATATCCGATGAAGAATAATTCTTCATAAGATTATTCACTGTCACATTCCGTTTCTTCCATACGGCAATGATATGTGTCTCCCTGATCTCCGGAAGCACAAGACACAGGAGGTGGGGATGGTCAGCCGCGGCCTCCTCCGACAGCAGGCCAAATCCATGTCCCATTCCCAGACGTGTGTAAAATGTAGAAAAATTCTCCATCTCCTCTACGCGGGCAGGCACAATCCCCAACCGCTCCAAATTCTCTATTCCTGCTTGATAGAGCCCAGGAGAAAGCTTTCGTGACATGGTTAGGAAGGTTTCTCTGGAAAAATCAGAAAGACTTGGACCTTTGCTCCTGGCAAGGGGAGACTTGTCAGAATAAATCAGTGCTCCCCTCCGCCGGGATAAAATACGGCTTTCATCCTCCGTCCGGAGGGAATACCCTATATCCAGTGTCAAAAGCATATCGATTTCTCCCTTCTCCAGAAGCCTCCGGTTCTCCGCAAAATCCCCCCTGAGCAGGGAAATCCTCATTTCCGGTGCTTCCATAGACAGATGCTGGTACATCGCCGGAAGGAAATCATCGGTAAAGGCCCCGTCAAAGCATCCGATCCGCAGCGTATGCTGTTCTCTTCTCCCCAGCTGACTGGCACGTTCTACTGCATCCGCCAGCTGTTTCTTTAGCTTCTTTAAATCCATCTCCAGCTGACGGCCGGCGGCAGTCATGGTAACCTTCCGGGTATTACGCACAAAAAGCCTTACCCCGAGCTCTTCCTCCAAAAGAGAAATCTGTTTGCTCAGGGCAGGCTGCGATATGTACAACGATTTTGCGGCAGCCGTAAAATTCAGCTGCTCCGCCACTTCTAAAAAATATTCAATCTGTGCCAATCTCATAGCTTCCATCTCCATTTGCCGGGCCCCTTTTGATCTCATTTTACTATGGGCACCGGCAAATGGCAAGGTCTTATTCTGACGGCTCTATTCTGCTGTCTTATAGGTACGGTAGGAGAATAAAGCCTCATGGGACTGCACCTTTGAATTCCTGGTTGCATACAGCTCAAAGGTGATGGTATCGTTTGCCTTGTCATACTCGGTAAACACCGGACGGCTTCCCTGGCGCAGGTCTGCATAGCCTGCAGGATCTGCAATCGTTCCCTCGGGAGCCATCGGGCCGATATTGTCAATTACGCCGTGAAGCCCCCAGCCTATCAATACGGAATTATCGTTAAAGTAATCCACGCTTCCACAGTGGCTTGCAATATGGTAACCCTCGGACTTCTGGTTCAGGTCTGTTCCGTTAATGACATTTTCAACCTCCACGGTTCCTGCCTCCGGATCAATATTTACCGTAAATGTCCTGGTCAGGTTGGGAGCCATCTGAGGCGCAGGCGGCTGGATGAAGAACGGGGCTGTTCCTGTCTGGTTATCGAATACGCTGATCTGGATCGTTCCTTCAATGACGCCGTCCTCATTCTTATTCATATACCGTGCATAATGCTGCCCATAGGTCAGCGCCTGAAACTCATTCCCCGCCTCATCTTGCCGTTGGCTGGTAAATTCCTCGTAACCGGCTAAGGTACTGGCCTTGCCGCCCAGAATCCATTCCAGAGCGCCGCTTGACATGTCAAATTGATATACGGCACACTGGTCGCGCATGGAAACCAAAAGGCTGTCCACCGTTCCGTCCGCATGCAGAGTATAATCAAGGCTGTTGGGATGTACATAATCCTGCCAGCCATCTGCAAGGGAGAAAACCTCATCTTCATTGACAGTGACAGTAACCCCTTGGTCTGTACTGCCGGCATAGTCCAGCTTCTCCACGGCTGATTCATAGAGCAGAGGATAATCTGTAGTATTGATTTCCGCCACCACCGTGCCGTCCTTGACCTCCTGGAAAACGCCCGCCCACACATAGCCTGCGGCAGCCCCGCCGGTGCCTGCATTTTCGGGAATATTCTCCACATACTCTGGTGTATAGCTTAAGGTAAGATAATGGCCTTTTCCAAGCATTACAAATTCATGCTGATCCAAATATCCCTCCCCGTGGGTATGGTTTTCCTCTGTGTTGGGCAATAAGGTGACATAGTCGATTTCCTTGAAATTCTCATCCATCACCACATACATTCCACTGGAATAGCCGCCATTCACATTGCGGTATTCCCTGCGCAGCTCCACAAATGTGGTATAAAAAGTTCCGTCCTTTGTGATCTGCTTGCTGAAATTCTCTGCCATCAATTCCCCCACAGAACCAAAATTGCGGTAATATACAAGATCGCCATTCGTATCCACGCTCAGCATGAAATGATCCAGGGCAAAATGATATACGCCCGCATTCTCCTCTGCAACCGCTGCAGTAGTAACATTCAGGACCGGAAGCAGCTCGCTCACAGTATGAACCTTGTACTGGCTTCCATCCTCCATGGTAAATTCAATGACCTCATCCACAGGCTGTGTTGCCTTTAAAGCAGCAGGGATAACCCTTGCCTCGCCGTTTTCCACAGTCACATCGCCGCTCACGCTGCTGGAGGCACTGGCGACTCCTCCGGTAAATACCAGCTCATTCCCGGCAACATATGCATTCAGATAGTAATCTGTAGTATTGCCTTCCTCCGTGGAAGGAACCAGCAGGACGCCTGTAGCGCCATTTGCATCAGCAGCCTTCAGGGAAATATCCGCCTCCCCGGGTACCAGGGCAACCGCCTCCTTTTCAGCCGAGATATCCTGTGCAAAATCATAATTTACATTGGTGTAATCCAACTCTGCAACACTTACCGGGGCCTCTGCCTTCGGTTCCTCTTCCTCCGGCTTCTCTTTGTCCTGCGGCTCATTCTCCTGGTTATCCCCATCGGAATCCTGTTGAACCACGCCGGAGTCCTGCTGATCGGCAGATGTGTCGGCAGCGTCGCCGCAGCCGGCTGTGAGCATAGCCACAGCCAGCGCCATGGCCGTTAATTGTAACATTCTCTTTCTCATAAGTATCCTCCTTCTTTTTGATACATCAATTATAGTCCGGACATCTGAAAAAGAGAAATATACATTAACTATCAATTGATAACCTGCAGTTATCAATCAAAATGATCTGCCTGGCCTTCCCCAAACCGGAAAGCATGCTTCATATGCTCATCAATAAAAACCGGCACAAAATCAAAGGTCACCGTCAGCGGAAAGGCCACAAAGCTGCCGCCAGGAGCCAATTCCTCCATCGCCCGCCTGGTCTCTTGGCGAATCTCCTCCTCTGTCACCCCCGGCCTGTCATAAACAGCCTGATTGTTATACCCGCCCACGAAGGTAACGCGGTCCTGATACTGATTCTTCAGTTCCCGGACCGGATTCGTCACCTGGAGCGGATCAATGGCATCGATCCCCAGCTCTGCCAGCTGTCCGAAAATCGGAGCAATATAGCCGCAGGAATGGTGCTCATAGAGCATTCCCTGCCGATGGGTCTCTGCGATCACCCGTGAAAGAGGCTCCTTGAAGAATTCCTCCCACAGCGCTGTACTCATCAGCATCCGGTCATTGGCGCCAAAATCATCATGAAAGCTTAATACATCCGGCTTATAATACGTCCCAATAATGCGGATCACCTCCAGCTTGTAATCCGTGATGGCATCCACCAGCTCATGGTAAGCCTCCGGCTCCTCATACATGGCGCACAGCGCGTCCTCAAAGCCCATCAGAGCATGTGTGCGCTCAAAGATCCCATTAATCAGCATCATGAAGGAAATCTTATTCTCCCGATCCCAGCCCGCCGTCTCCCTGGCTGCTGCCGCCTCCCAGTCAATGGCCGTAAGATCCGGAAATACCAGCTCCTCCCTCCAGTTGTAGATATTTGTAAGACGCTTGGTTCCCGGCTTCACCATAGGCGCCATTACCGCAGGCACAAATTCCCACTCCACGCCAAACCAGTCCATACCGCTTCCCTTGGGCCGCTCATTAATCTCCACAGGCTGACTAAAATCCATGTCCGTAAAAAAGCATGGCACATAGCCAATATTTTTGTGTTTGTACACCTCTAACAGCTGCTCTCTTCTTGTCATCCTCTTGTCCTCCTTACCTGTTTTCACAGTTTCTTGATAATGCTATTTTATATCCCGGGGACTCTGCCTGTAAAATGATAAAAACAGAGGATGCCATAACAAAACGGTATACCGCCTTGTCAGACATCCCCTTTTGCAGCTGCAGGATTTGGCAGATGCATTACCTTCTATGAAAACAAAAACTCTGTCAGTACCCGCAGCATCTGATTGGTATTTTCCTCCAGGCAGGCAAGCTGCAGATAGTTTTTCTCCGGAATCTCCGTGGGGTACGCCTTTACAAGGGCCGAATCGGTAATCTCCACGCAATCGTTCAGCAGCGCACATTTGCTCCCGCTTTCCACCCAGAGCAGCGTATCCTTCATAGTGGAGGAAAAATGGAAGGTGGGCCAAAAGCCCCCGTGTCGGTGAAAAAACTGCCGTACCTTTTCCACGCCCTCCGCGGCATCCGATGTCTCCACAATGGCCAGAGGCACATTCCGAAAATCTGCTGCCACCAATTGCTCTCTTTCCGCCAGCGGGTGCTGGGCCGGCACAAAATACATAGCCCTGTAGGGCATAAGGTCGTACAGCTTCAGATCCTTCTTCCCAATAAAATTCACGTCCAGGGAGATTGCTGCATCCAGCTGCCGCTCCCGCAATTCCAGGATTAGCTTCCCGAAGGTCAGACGCCGGATGGAGATATGGGCCTGGGGATAGCTGGTATTAAAAAAATCAAGGATCCGCGGCAAAAAAGCGTCGATTTTCAGCCCCTCCAGAATACCGATGGAAATCGTGTCCGAATATCCCCTGGATGCGATCTGCGCCTTATGGATGCTCTCCACATACAGCTCCATCAGCTTCTGGAATTCCTCCTGCAGGACCTGCCCCGCAGGCGTCAGGCGTATCCCCTTATTATTGCGGAGCAGCAGCTGCATATTCAGCTCCTGCTCCATGGAGGTCAGCTGGCGGCTCAAGCCTGGCTGAGTGGTATACAGATGCTCTGCCGCAGTGGAAATATTCCTGCATCGGGCCGTCTCCAGGAAAAATTGAATCTGTGTCAAGGTCATATGCTACCTCCTCTACTGTTATCTAATTTTTCCTTTATCTTACGAACTTAGCCTCCCGCTGTCAAGGCTTGCTTTTATTTCCGATGCATACTATAATAAATCTGCGAATAACGATGCGCCCAACAGGTTGAGGGGAGAGCCCTCTGATTTGCCCGATCCCCCAGCCTCCCCTGCATACAGTCCCCCTCTGTCACCAATACAGGAAAGGAGCCCCCATGGACCCAATTGAAGCATACATTGATCTTCACACCCACTCCACCGAATCTGACGGCATGCTCTCCCCGGAAGCGCTAATGGAGCTGGCTGCACAGCAGCAGCTTGCCGCCATTGCCCTCACGGACCACGACACCGTATCCGGCCTGCCTGCTGCCCGCAGGGCGGCAGAACGCCTTGGCATTGAGCTTGTGCCCGGCATTGAGCTGTCCACGGACTATTGCGGCACAGAAGTCCATATCTTAGGCTACTACATCGATGAAGCCAACACTACATTTCTTGGAAAGGTGCAGGAATTCTGTGACGCCAGAGAGGAACGGAACAAGAAGATGGTCCTGCGCCTTCAGGAGGAGGGCTTTGATTTTACCTATGAGGAGCTTCGGGCCGCCTTCCCTGACAGCGTCCTGACCCGGGCACATTTTGCCCGTTTTCTGGCAGATCGGGGCTATGTGAGAAATATGGCCGCCGCCTTCCGCCAGTACATTGGCAACAGCTGCCGCTGCTATGTTCCCAGGGAGCGGATCACCCCCATGGAGGCTGTCAGCCTGATCCACCAAGGAGGCGGCCTGGCCTTTTTTGCCCACCCCATGCTCTGTTCCATGGGCACGGACAGCCTGGAGGCTCTGGTTGCCTCCCTGAAGGATCACGGCCTGGACGGCCTGGAGGGGATCTATTCCACCTACACCGCCAAGCAGGAGCGCACTGTTAGGGATCTTGCCGAAAAATACGCCCTCCTCATCAGCGGCGGCTCGGATTTCCACGGCTCCAACAAGCCTGACATCCGTCTTGGCGTCGGAAGAGGGCGCCTTCAGATTCCCTATTGCTGTCTGCAGCGGATCAAGGATCAAAAGGCTCTGCTGCCTTAGGTTCCCTCCACATTCCGCAAAAAGCCTACATAGGTCACTGCAAAATACACCAGGTAGATCCCAAAGAACAGCAGAATGCTCTGAAGGAAGAACTTGCCGCTGCCGGCCGGCACGCCGGTCATGGCCACGAACCGGCCGCTCATAAAGAGGATCATCTTCCCGCTGATCAGGATGGCCAGGAGCGCCGGGCAGAGATAATAGGCTGCCAGCTGCTTGAAAATGAGACGGCTCCTTGCCGCTCTTCCCATCCCCAGCTTTAACAATACCTCGTACCGGAACCGGTATTTGGCCGAATCGCTCAGCTGCTGCACTGACAGCACGGTTACAGCCACGCAGACAAATACCAGCCCGATATAGAACATGGGGATCACAATGGAGGACAGCATATATTTCACCTCCAAAACCAGCTCCCGCCGCACCAGGTTGACGGCAGCATAGGAAACGATGTTATCGGAGCCGCAGCAGAGATCTCCGGAGGGAAACAGGGCGAACTCCTCCTCCGGCTCCCGCACCAGATCATCCAGCTCCCGCCGCAGACCCTTCGGCGCCTCTTTGGGAAGCTGCGCCACCATCTCCGCATAATAGGGCTGCATTCCTGCCGCCGTCTCGTCAGATACCACCAGCAGATAATCCGCCCCGTTGTGTCCATCCTGGGAAAAGGGATCTCCAATGACCTCACCGCAGGTAAGCACCCCCTCCTCGGTCAGGCCCTCCAGCTCCAAATCTACGCCGGCTTCCAGAACCTCCTCCAGAAGCCGGGGCTTTACCTGCAGCAGATACCTGCCCTGCTCCAGGGATTTTTCCTCATATCCTAAGATCCTGCGCAAAGCGTTATAATCGGAAAGGGCCATGTAGGTATCCTGCCAATAATAGGTGTGTTCCTCCAACAGCATCTCCTCAATCAGCGGCCAGTTTGGCGTCCCGTCCGGGTTCTGATACATTGTTCCCCAGCTCCTTAAATGGGTCAGGATCCAGCCGTTGGCCCTGTTTTTTCCGTCCGTATAGATCGAATACGTATAGTAGGTGCTTCCTTCCACATACCGGTCGATCACCTCCCGCTCATCTGCAAAATCATCCGTTGTATCTGCACTGTAAACCTGAACGTCAAAGGGGAACTTCCCCTGCAGCACCGTATTCTCATAGTCATTGAACATAAATGAGACAGAGGTTCCCATCAGGGCCAGGGTAAACAGCGCAGTCAAGGTGCCGAAGGTAAACTGCATGGTCCGGATCTTTGAGGCAAACTGCCGGATCAAAAACAGGTTCTGTCCACAGTAGATCCTGTTCCCGCCTTTTCTCACATAGCAGATCAGCCATGCGGAGATCCCCAGATAAAACAGGTAGATGGTCAATACCAGGCCCACCAGGAAAATAACAATCTCTCCCCCACTGCTCAGATGGCCAAACCAGAGCCAGAACATGGCAATAAACAGACACGACAAGGGAAACAGCACCCGCTTCGCCGGCTCGTACTTTTCCCGAATCTCCTGGTTCTGCCGTTCTGCATGCATCAGACCGCTGATATTCATCTTCCGGAACTTTCTTTTGCAGCGCAGAAGGGCCAGCAGATAGCAGCCCATATAGAGAAGGACTGTCAACAGAATCGTATTGGCATGGAAGGAAACGTGCAGGCGGTACTCCTGCTGCAGCATGGCGTACATCACGGCCCGCAGCACCTGCTGCAGCAATACCCCGGCCAGCATTCCAAGCAAAAACGCCACGCCCCCCAGCAGTACATTCTCCCGCATATAGAGCCTGGAAATCATTTTCCTTTTCATTCCCAGCAGCAGATAAATGCCAAACTCCCGGCTCCGTTTTTCCAGCATAAAACGCACCATATAATTGATGAGCCAAGCCACGATCAGCACAATGAATACCGTCGCAAAGCCGATCATCACGGCCATCAGATCCACCAATTCAAAATACTCTGCCAGCTCGTTCTGGAAGATCAGGCTGTTAAACGCATACATCAATGCAACCACAATCGTCATGGTCAGCACATATACCATATAATCCTTTGCGGAACGCTTCATATTCCGCAGGCTCAGCTTACCCAGCATCTGACATCTCACCTCCTGTCAGGGACAGAACATCCAGCACCTCCTGCAAAAATGCCTTCCTGCTCTTGTCTCCCCGCACCAGCTCATGGAAAATCCTCCCGTCCTTCAGAAACAGGATCCTGCTGCAATAGCTGGCGGAGAAGGCATCGTGGGTTACCATCAAAATGGTCGCCCCGATCTCCCGGTTCAGCTTCCCGAAGGTCTCCAGCAAGGTCTGGGCCGAATGAGAATCCAAAGCTCCTGTCGGTTCGTCTGCCAGCAGCAGCTTGGGGCGGTTCACCATGGCCCTGGCACAGGCGCACCGCTGCTTCTGGCCCCCGGACACCTGATATGGGTATTGGTCCCTGATCCCGTCAATCTCCAGAAGCTCCATGATTTCCCGGCACTTTTTTCGGATCTCCTTTTTCTTCTCCCCCTGCACAGTCAGGGCCAGCACGATATTTTCCTCCAGGGTCAGGATGTCCAGAAGATTGTACTCCTGGAACACAAAGCCCAGATTCCCCTTGCGGAACTCCGACAGCCCATCCTCCTTAAGCATCGTAATATCCGTATTTTCGTAAAAAATATGGCCGGAGGTCACCTGGTCGATGGTGGCCAGCAGGTTCAGAAGGGTGGTCTTTCCAGAGCCCGAGGCCCCCATAACCCCCACAAATTCCCCCCGGTCCACCGAAAAGCTGACCCGGTCCACTGCCTTGGTCACATGGGATGCATTTCCGTAATATTTCTCCACATCACAGACGCGAATGTATTCGTTCATGTTTTTTTCCTCCTTTGGCAGTATCATACCAGTACATGGCGGCTCCTGGTATAAAAATAGGTTGCGGTTCTCTTACATTTTCTTAAGAAAACCCCAACCTATCTGCTCACATACCTGCTGATGGGAAATTCCAGCAGCAGCCGCGTTCCCTTCCCCGGCTCTGACTCTGCCCTAAGTCCAATCCCCAGCTGATCACAGAGCTTCCTGCACAGGTACAGCCCCATCCCGGTAGACCGTTTCCGCTCCCGGCCATTGGTTCCGGTGAAGCCCTTCTCAAAAATCCTGGAAAGCTCCCCTGGCTCAATGCCCACGCCATTGTCCTCTACCGCCAGCACCACGCCGTCCTGTTCCTTCCTGGTATAAATGGAAAACACCGGCGCCTCGCTGCAATACCGGACGCTGTTCAGAATCATCTGGTTTAATATAAACAGGATCCATTTCCGATCCGTGTAGACCGGATCCGGGCAGTCCACCCGTGCCTGCACCCGGTTCCCGATCAGCAGCAGACGGTTCTTCTCCAGAACCTCCTGGCCAACCTGCTGCAGGTCTGTCCTCTGGATCAGGAAGTCCTGATACACCTGCTCCGACCTGGCGTAATAGAGGGCCATATCCACATAATTCTCGATTCTCTGGTTCTCCAGACAGATCTCTTCCATGGCCTTGCGAAGCTCTGCGTCCCGGGATCTCCGGCCGTTCTCCGACAGCAGGGAAATCCCGGTGATAGGCGCCTTCACCTCATGGATCCAGCTCTCGATATACTCCCGGTAGTCCTTCTGAGCCTGCTCCAGGCTCCGGATCCCTTCGATCACTGCTTTGTTGGAGGCATGGATCAGCTCCCGGTACAGCCGGTCCTCCAGCAGAAAGGAGGGCGGCAGAAGCTCCCCCAGAAGATACCGCTGGTCCAGCTGATCCATGATTTGGCTGATCTCCCCAAAATACCTTCTTCGGCGCAGAAAGGTGATGCCAAACCAGGCAGACAGAATCAGAAGCCAGCAAATCAGGAGCAGCAGAATGCCCGCGCTGCCATAGCCTGTCAGGTGCAAAAAAGCTGCCAGCGCAGCCATACATGACAGATGCAGCAGGAGCAGCAGGAATTTATCCTTGAAAAACGGCAGCAGTCTCATATCCGATACCCAATCCCCCTCTTGGTCTCCACGAACTCCTCCACCCCCAGGCTCCTAAGCTTCTCCCGGATCCTGGCCACGTGGACGCTTAAGGTATTGTCGTCAATATACACCTGGTTCTCCCACAGATACTCGATCAGCTCCAGCCGGGACACATATTCCCCCGGCTGCCGGTAGAGCCGGTGCAGAATCTTCATCTCGTTCTTGGTGAGCTCCTCGCTCTCCCCATTCCGGGAAATGCAGCACCTGGAAATATCAAGGGCCACACCCCTATGACTGTATACAGCCGTCTCCCGCCTGGCTCCCCTGGTGCGCTTCAGCACGGCGGCTATCCGCGCCAGCAGGATCGGCGCCTGGTAGGGCTTGGTCACATAATCGTCCCCGCCCTTCAGCATCCCGTTCAGCTCATCCATGGAATCCGTCCGGCTGGTAAGGAAAATGATGGGCACCTGTGTCTGCTGCCGCAGCTGCATACACAAGTCAAAGCCGTTCTGCTGCGGCAGGTTCACGTCCAACAGCACCAGCTCCGGCTGCTCTGCCAGCACCCGGTCCGCCAGCCCCTGAAATTCCTCCACCGCTGTCACCTGATACATGGCATTTTCCAATAAGGTTTTCAATTCCCGCCGGATCAGAGGCTCGTCCTCAATTACTACAATCTTACAATCCATGTACATCCCTTTTCCACAATAAAATTTATGGATTTATTGTTTCATATTCCCGGGAGATTTTCAAGTGATTTTTAAAAGAATGTGGCGATTTGGAGGGAAAATTGTTGCTATGAACGGCCCGAGGGGCCGTTCATAGCAACGATTCGGGGTGATAAAAAAGCAAATCTGTCGTTTTTTTTCTTCAAAAAAAGCACCGCGCTTCCTCTTCTGTTCCGCTATAATCCAATCAAAAGAAACCGGTATCCACTATACCGAAAGCGTCAGGAGGTATTATCATGAAATTTAAAAAATTACTGCAGGTAGGCATTGTCACTGCAAATGTAGAGGAATCCGTAAAGCAGTTCCAGGCCTTTGGATTCGAGCCCTGGACTGTCCTGCCCTTTGAACCCCACATGATTCCCGGGATGACCATGAACGGGGAGCCGGGGGATCTTCGCTTCAAGGGGGCCATGTACCGGGACGAAAACCTGGAAATCGAGCTGATCGAGCCGGTCTCGGAGGGCCTGTTTATGGACTGGCTCAAGGAGCACGGCCCAGGCGTACATCATCTGGCCTTCAAGCCGGAACCGGCATATGATGACTTTGTAAAGGAATACCATGAAAAGGGCTACAAGACGGCTCTGGAGGTCTGTGACGGCGAGGGAACCCCCTGCTTTTCCTACCTGGATACCTTAGCTCAGCTTGGCTTTTATACGGAGATCCACCACGGGGCTCCCGGCAACCCGGATGATTTTATCGACAAGTAAGCTGTTTCAGGAAAAAGAAGGGAGCTATGACCATGAAAGATAAAGTATATGCCCAGGTATATTCCATGATCCGCACCTTTCCGGAGGGGCTTCTCAAGGCTTTGGAGCTGTTCTCCCGGGTGGGCTATGACGGCGTGGAGCTGGTGGGCTGCAACACGGAGGGAATGCCTGTCAATGAGTTCTGCCAGTATTTGAAGGAGCTGCACCTTGCCGTGCGCTCAGTACATTCCATCGGCAATGTGAAGGATATGGACTTTGCCAACGCCATCGGCGCCCGGTACATGACCGTTGCCCTGGATCCTGCCCATCAGACCCGGAAGGCCTTGGAGGCTGCCTGCAGGGAGCTGAATGAGCAGGGCCGCTTCTACCGGTCCCATGGCCTGAAGGCTGTCCTCCACAACCATGCGGATGAATTCCGCTGGGTCAAAGGGGAGGAGGGAAAAACAAGAATTTACGATATCCTGCTGGCACAGACTGACCCGGAGCTTGTAAGCTTTGAGCTGGACGCAGGCTGGGCAGCCCTGGCCGGGGCAGACCTTCTTGATCCCGCCTCCCCCCAGTCCGGCTCCGGCGGTCTGGCTGCCTATATCCGCAGTAATCCGGGCCGTTTCCCCCTGATCCATGTGAAGGAGTGCACCCGGGTTGCCGCCACGCCGGAGGAGACAGAGCATTTCCCATCCCGAATCTTCCGCGACGGGCTGGAACGGGATCCTAAGACAGGCGTTCCCATCCTCACGGAGGCTATGAAGCAGGAGCTGTACGAATCCCGCAGCTGGAACGGCGCCCTGGGCCAGGGGATCATTGACTGGCATGCCCTGGCAGCTGCCGCAGAGGCTCAGGGCTGCGAAGCCTATGTCAATGAACGGGAATATTACCACTACGAAGGCTCCGACGGAACCAATGCCTGCTGCGTACAGCTTGACTATGATTTCCTAAGAAGCCTGTAATCCGGCAGGCCCTGCCTTCTCTGCACGCAAAAAGAACCCGCCTGACGTGGTCTCATGGCTGGGTTCTTTTTGTATCCCCGCTGCTGCAGAAGGTATCATACTGCCGGAGAATCCCAAGGCAGGTCTCCCTGTCCAGGTATACCCGGGAGCCCCTTGCCTGATCCGGCACTGCCTTCCCCCAGCTGCCCCGGGCAAGCTTCCGGAACTGGGCCGGACTCATATCATAGCTGCGGGAAAAGATTTTATTGAAATATTTGCTCTCGGAAAAACCGCTCTCCATGCAGATATCCACCAGCTTTTTATCGGTCTGCACCAAAAGCTGCACTGCATACTCAAACCGCAGGATGTTCACATACTCCTGAAAGGACATGTTCAGCCGTTTTTTGATATAATGGGACAAATAGGACTGAGACAGCTGCTCTCTGCGCGCAATCTCCCCCAGGGTAATCTTCTGCCGGTAATTCTCCTCAATATAGCAGAGCACACGCTGGAACCGGGCATCGTACTGATTGGGAGCCGCCCGGTCGTTGGTGTCATAGATTCGGTAGGGCATCAGCCGAAGCAGAAGATAGATCACTGCATTCAAGTCGCTGTAGCACTGCAGCTCAAATCCGAATTCCTCCAGATAATAATGGTATCCCAGCTGGAACAGGTACTGCCGCAGCTGCTCCTGCATTGCCCCATCTGCCTCCGGCATCACCCGGCTGTACACAAAAAACAGCTGCCGGAAAACAGGGAAATAGCGGTCGCAGAACCTCTTGCGCAGATAGATTGTCAGCACCCGGCAGGCGCCCCCGGAGCCGATGAATTCATGGGGCTTAAAGGGATTAAAGGCCAGGATGCTGCCCGGCCCGGCCTCATACAGCTCGTCGTTTGTCCGTACCAGGAACGCTCCCTCCAGCACCAGGTCCAGCTCCATGTCATGATGGATGTGGGACAGCTGGCAGGCAAATTCCGATATGGAAAAGGCGATTTCATTTACCTCCGTATACTTGATCATCTCAAACCGATTGTCGTAATCCATCCCGCTCCCCCATGATACCCTTATGGCTTGCATTCATATCTCTAATCATCTAATAATAGGGAATCCCACGCCCGCAGCACAATCCGCCGCCGCACATGTTACACAGCAGATATGTAACACAGAGATTCCGGCACACGGTGCTGCTGCCATTCCCGGCGCCGCCATAGAACTGCCTCTGGCTGCCATACCAGCTGCCGCCGCCCTCCAGCTGCTGCAGCAGCTGCCTGTACTGCATATTGCCCGGCTCCATGCTCACCGCCCGCTTCGCGTGCTCCAGAGCCGTCACATTATTGCCGGAGCCGGAATTGGCAATTGCACTCAAATAATACCAGTGGGCGTCCCTGTTTTTGATTCCATTCAGAACATTTATCGCCTCCCGGTAATGGCCGCTGCGAATATAGTTGGCCGCTGCCTGCTTGTGAACGCTCTCCTCATCCTGGCCGGCCCCGGTCCGCCCCTGCTGTCCGCCAAAGCCTCCGAAATCACCGAAGCCCCCAAAACCGCCGAAGCCTCCGAAATCACCAAAGCCTCCGCCGGAACCGCCTCCATAGCCTCTGGCGGAACCGCCTCCGTAGCCGCCCTGGCCATAGCCCCCGGCAGCTCCCCGTTCCCGCTGATCCATGATCTGCTGATAGGCCTGCTGGATCTCCTTGAACCTTTCCTCTGCCTGAGCCTTATTGGGATTATTCACATTTGCATCCGGATGGTATTTCCGGCTCAAAGCCCGGTAGGCTTTTTTTATTTCCTCATCTGTGGCATTGGAGCTTACGCCCAGCACCCCATACGGATCATACATAACATTGTCCCTTTCTTGCTACACCTTTTGTTTCTTCCCGCTGCCCTGGCTGCGCCGCTGCTTCACCAGATTGTACCTGTTCCACACGCCGCCATACAGGATGTTGCGCAGAATCTCCACATGCTCCACCAAAGGCAGCTTTTCAAATGCCCTGGAGCACTCAGCCATCATCATGTTCAGTACCGTCTCGCACTGCTCCTCAAATTCCCCGGTGTCATACAGCTGCAAAAACGGATTGTAGCTGCCATTCTTTTTGTCCTGCTCCACATCCTCGTAGGCATCCATCAGATAGACAAACTTTCCCAGGAAAAAGCCGATTCGGCGAAGCTCCCGCTCCCATGCATCCTTTCGCAGCACAAAGACCTCTGCCATGATATCCCCGAAATAGCCGGCTGCCAGATCAATACTGGCGCTGCCCTCCTGCTCGCAGACATGAATCTGCTCCATGCGCTCCCGAATCAGCGCTGCCTTCCCGGGGTATTTTGCTTCCAGGCTCCGGAGCCTGGACTTCATCATGCCTGCCATGGCCCTGCTCTTTACCTTCCGCTCATCCAGCCAGTCGTCCTCGCACTTATAGTAGGACAGCAGCAGATTCATATCCGCCGCATAATCAGAGCATTCATTTCTCCTGGTCGGATGCTTCTCAAAGGGATGAACCCCGCAGCGGCAGACGCTCTCCACAGTCCTCGGCTCATAGAGGCTGGTCAGAAGCAGGATCAGAAAGGTCAGATCATAGCTTAAGGTCAGCTGTCCGATCTTTCCATAGCCGTCCTTCAAAGCCTGGCAAAAGCCGCAGTAAAAGGAGCGGTATACGTCAAATTCCCGGAATTTCATCTCCGGCTTGTTAATACTGATATAGCCAAACATCGCAACGCCTCCAGCCCATTCCTGTCCCTTCCGGGATTACATAGTTTCCAGTTCATTCAGCCAAAGCTGCGCGCAGGCATCCGACGGCATCCGAAGATCCCCTCTGGGAGACAGGGCGACGGCTCCCACCTTGGGGCCATCCGGCACGCAGGAGCGTTTAAACTGCTGGCTGAAAAATCTCCGGTAAAAAATCTTCATCCATTTCAAAATCGTCTCATTGTCATAAATGCCCGCAAAGGCAAGCTGCGCCAGCCGGTATATCTTGGACGGTGCAAAGCCGAAACGCACCATATAGTACAGATAAAAATCGTGAAGCTCGTAGGGGCCCACAATGTCCTCCGTCTTCTGGGCAATCTGTCCCTCCTTGGGCGGCAACAGCTCCGGGCTCACCGGCGTGTCCAAAACATCCAGAAGCACTGCGGATAGCTCCTCCTCCTGACAAGTATCGGCATAATAGCGCACCAGATGGCGCACCAGGGTCTTAGGCACAGAGGCATTCACCCCGTACATGGACATATGGTCGCCGTTGTAGGTGGCCCAGCCTAAGGCCAGCTCCGACATATCGCCGGTCCCGATCACCAGGCCGCCCCTCTGGTTGGCAAGATCCATCAGGATCTGCGTGCGCTCCCGGGCCTGGCTGTTCTCATAGGTCACATCATGGTTGTCCTCCTGCTGCCCGATATCCCGGAAATGTACCCGCACAGCCTCCTTGATATCCACCTCCCGGAAGGAAGCGCCCACGCAGCGGATCATTTTTACCGCATTGTCATAGGTCCGGTCCGTGGTTCCAAAGCCAGGCATCGTCACACCAAGAATCCCCTCCCGGCTAAGCCCCAGAAGGTCAAAGGCGCGCACGGTCACCAGGAGGGCCAGGGTGGAATCCAGTCCCCCGGAAATCCCCACCACCGCACAGGTGCAGCCGGTATGCTCCAGCCGCTGTTTCAGGCCCATGGCCTGGATGGACAAGATCTCCTCGCAGCGCTTCGCCCGCTGTGCCAGGTCGTCCGGTACAAAGGGCAGCCGCGGGACAATGCGGCAAAGCTCTGTCTCCTGCTGCCGCAGAAAAAAGGATAGATTCAGGTAGCCCCTGCTGTCTGTCACAAAGGTATTCATCCTCCGGCGCTCCGCATCCATCTTCTGGATATCAATCTCCCCATAGATGGTCTCATTGGCAAACCGCCGGGCCGCAGCCACAGTGGTTCCGTTTTCACAGATCATGTTATGGCCCGAATACACCACATCCTGGGTGGATTCTCCGTCCCCGGCGGACGCATAGACATAACCGCAGATCAGCCGGGACGACTGTCCCTCCACCAGGGCCTTCCGGTACACATCCTTGCCCGTAGTCTCATCGCTGGCTGACAAATTCACGATCAAATTCGCCCCTGCCAGCCCATGGCCCGTGCTGGGAGGCGCCGGCAGCCACAGATCCTCGCAGATCTCTGCGGCAATCACAAGAGAGGGCATCGCCGGGGCGGAGAACAGCAGCCTGGTTCCCATGGGAACTGCTTCATTCTCCACCAGCTCCACCGGAACCGGCTCTTCACTGCCAGCCGTAAAATACCTGGCCTCATAAAATTCATTGTAATTGGGAATGGCAGTCTTGGGGACCAGCCCCAGGATCCGGCCGTTGCTGATGGCTGCAGCCACATTGTAGAGCTTTCCCTCATGGGCCAGCGGAAGCCCCACAAAGATAATCCCGCTCTTTCTCTGGGTATGGTCCGCAATCCGGAGCAGCTGGCTCTTTGCCTGGGTCAAAAGCAGCTCCTGCCAGAACAGATCCCCGCAGGAATAGCCCGTGATGCACAGCTCCGGAAATACAATTACCTGGGCTCCTGCATTCAGGCATTCGTCTATTTTCCCGCAGATTACCGCTCCGTTATAAACAGGGTCAGCCACCCTTCCCTTGATGGTCACTGCCGCTGTTTTTATATATCCGTGTTTCATTCTTATTTCACCTCTTCGCTTCCTTCAAAAGTCCTTCCAGATCCTTGGGAGAAAAGGAATAGCTGGTATTGCAGAAATGGCAGTTCACCTCAATGTCCCTGCCCTCGTCGATCATCTCCCGGATATCCTTTTTCCCGATACTGATCAGCGCCTTGCTGACACGCTCCTTGGAGCAATTGCAGGAAAAACGCGCCGGCATGGTGTCCGTAATCTCCACGCCGAATTCCCCCAGGATATGCTCCAGAAGCTCCTCCGGCTTCATCCCCTGCTCCAAAAGCTCTGTCACCGAATGGACTGCCCCAATCCGTTCCTCCAGGCGTACAATTACGTCCTCCGGCGTGAAGGGCATCAGCTGGAGGATAAAGCCCCCGGCCTGCTTTACGGTGTTATTTTTCTCCATCAGAACACCCAGCCCCACCGCGGAGGGCACCTGCTCTGAGGTGGCAAAGTAATAGGTCAGATCCTCTGCTATCTCACTGGTCTGCAATGCGATCTGCCCCATATAGGGCTCCTTTAAGCCCATGTCCTTGATTACCCGCAGAATGCCGTTTCCAACGGCGCCCGCCACATCCAGCTTACCCCTGGCGTTGGCCGGCAGAAGCACATCCGGCACATCCGGATATCCCTTGACATTCCCTCTTGCATCTGCCGTCACCGTCAGGCCCTGCACCGGGCCGCTTCCCTTCACCTGCAGCGTCAGGATATCCTCCTCCCCCTTCATCATAGCCCCCATCATGGCCCCTCCGGAAAGAAGCCTTCCCAGAGCTGCCGTCACCACCGGGCTTGTGTTGTGGTACTGCCTTGCCTGCTCCACCAGATCCCTGGAGGTAATGGCAAAGGCGCGGATCTGGCTGTCCGCTGCTGTCGCTCTTACCATATAGTCATTCATATCTGTTCCTCTTTTCTTTGGCCAGGCCTGGGGCCCTGGCTCTCTTCGTTCACTGCCAGGCATTTTCCCTGCTCCCTGGCCACAAAATAGATACGCTCGCTGTCCTCCCGGGGCGCTTCCCTGGTACATGCATCGTATACCGCTACAAATTCCATGCCGGCCTCCTCCATCAGCCGCCGGACCGTATCCAGGCAGTATCCCCTCTGATAATGGGTCTCCTCGAATCTCTGATAGCGCCCGTCCGCCTCCCGTACATACAGCGTCAGGTCATACTCATTGACCTGCTCCTCCTCATCAAAATAATTCTCCCAGATGAAGCTGCCTTCCTCACGGTTCTCGCAGATGGTAGTCTCTCCCAATAGTTCCCGGTATTTGTACAGCGTATTCATGTCAAAAATAAAAATGCCCCCCGGATCCAGGTAATTGTTCACCAGCCGAAACACTGCGGAAAGCTCCTCCTCCTCCAGCAGATAATTCATGGAATCGCAGACGCTCACCACAGCAGCCACCGTGCCGTACAATTCAAATTCCCGCATATCCTGGCACAGGTAGAGAATATCCCTGCCCTCCCGGGGCCGCTCCATCCTCCCGTCTGCCTCCTGCATCCGGCCCGGCAGCTGTCCCGGCCTTGGGGTCGTCTCCTGCTCCAGGGCGATCTCCAGCATCTCCGGGGCGCTGTCTACTCCGATCATGTCGTAGCCGGCCTGTGCCAGCAGGCGGGTCATCTTGCCTGTGCCGCAGCCCAAGTCCAGCACCAGGCCCTGGGGGGCTCCATATTCTTCCAGCAGCGAGATCAGGTACTCGCTCCAGGCTTTATAAGGTACATTGTCCATAAACAGATCGTATACCTGGGCAAAACCGGTGTATGCTTCCATAAGAACTCCTTTTTCCTTTGTCACAGCTTCTTTTTAAACATCAGATAATAGCAGTTTAATTCAAAGTCACTGCAGTCTCTTTTTGATTCCGGCAGGCATTGCCGCAGCTTTTCCTTTTTTGAGCCTTCCAAAAGCTCCGGACGAAGCTCCATTTGTATCCCATTCACAGTGAGGAATACCCGAATCTCCTGTATGGCCCGTTCCAGCTTCCTTTTCTCTACCAGGAAATCCATATTGTAGCGGCTCTCGGCCTCCCATTCGCTGAGCATCTCTGAATGATCGTCCAGCCACTCTGTTATAACGAGGTTTGCGCCATGATTGGAAACCATCTGAATTAATTTCGTTATTTTGTGGGTATTGGGAACCGTAATCCCTGCGCACTCCAGTGCTCCCTTTATTACTTTTTCCACAGCCTGCTGCAGATGGTAAGCTGCATTATTCAGGATCATTTCGTCATTGTAGGGCCGTTCCCATATCATCTGTGCTGTCTGAAAGTCCATCCATGCGCTCCGGAACAAACGTACATCACACATATTTCCCTCCTCATTCTCTCTCAAATAACACCAGGCCTGTCCGTTCTATTTCCTGGTATAGCTTCGAATCAAAGGACAGGTTCGTAACAATATCTATCTCACAATCCATATCCGGAAGGTATGGAAGCTTTCTTTCCGGATCCTGTTTCTCAATATATATGTCAAGATCACTGTTACTGCCACACCGAAACTGCAGCGCGCTTCCAAATAACACCATCCTGCGAATATTCTCATCCCTGGACATCCCATGAATCAATCTCTCAACCCTTAACTGCATCAATGGATGTACACGATTGGCATTTTGAAAGGATACGCCCTCTCTTACCGGGAAATCCCACATAAGTTTCATGTTATTCACACCATATTCCTGCTTTCTCTGCTTCCTGTTTTTTCTATTCTATCACTTTGGGATAAGAAAGGCAAATTAAGAAATTATAAAACAGCTATCCCTTTGGAAAAATTGTTTCCCTATTCCTTGACAAAATTCTGAACAAAGCAGAAAAATATACCATTTTATTGATTCGCTTTAAGCGATTTTATATAAACTATAATGTATTCGTTGTACATGGGAATACTGATAAAATGAAGCTATCAGAAACACTGACATCAAATCGCAAAACAGAGAAGGAGCCTTTCATGGATATCATCAATAAATCAGAAGTCGGGACACGTGTTCGCCAGCTGCGGTTATTGAACAATTATACACAGAGTGAATTTGCCGAGCTTTTAGATATTTCTGTTACCTTCCTGTCTGAAATCGAGAACGGAAAAAAGGGGCTCTCCCAGGAAACCCTGGCCCGGATCTGTACCAATCTTCATGTGACCGCAGACTATATTTTATTTGGCACAGAGACGCCGAAGGCCTCCCTGCTGGAGCTGTCCAATGCCCTGTCTGTGGAGGAGCTGGAGACCACCATCCATTATCTGGCTGCACTGATTGATATGAAAAAAATGAAGCCATAGCCCTCCTGCCTGACAGGATTCCATAGCTTCTCCTCTTCACTTCCTTCTATCATCCGCTCCGGCAATGACTGCAGCATTCCGGCCGGATCAAAATGCTCCATAACAGAAAGAGGAATCCCCGGGGATCCCTCCTACTCATACTCAAATAATTTCTCCCCGGAGGCATACTCCTCCAGGAGATTTGCATTTAAAATCTTCCAGCCATAGGATTTTTTCTCGATAATTCCTGCCTCTGTCAGCCGCTTCATAATCCTTGAAACAGTCACCCGGTGCAGCTGGATATTCGCGCTGATATCCGTAATGGTAAAAACACTGGGAACATAATAATCCTTCTTGTCCCTCCACAGAGGCCGCATCAGGGCCGCCAGACAGTTGCAGACAATGGCCACCGAGTTCCCGCGGATCCTCATATGGGCAATATGAAGCATTTCATGCTGGGAATTGATCACACTCTTGGCCACCTCCTGGTAGACCTCCGGATACTGACGGATATAAATCCGAAAATCCTCCACCGGAACCTTGTACGCCGTTGCCTTGGTCTTGGCCACACAGTTCCCCATGGGAATATTGCTCCCGGTCATCAAAAGCTCCTTGGCCACCCCCATGAATTCCCCCTCATGGTAAAAGAGCGGGAATACATGGGAGCCATTGACCATCAGATCCATCCCTGCGCAGATTCCCTCGGTCAGGTAATAGATATATTTCAATTCCTTCCCCTTCTGAAACAGGATGGCCCCCCGCTCAAAGGTCACCACCGGATATTTTGCCAGAAAATCCGGATCTATCTTTACCTCACAATTTCTCATAACCTCCCCCGCTTTCCCATGATCTGTATTTTTATTTTATCATATTTTTCTTCGCAATTCATACCGTATAAAGCATACAGAAAGAAAATCCTCACAAAAAATCATGGAATGGCAAAGGAGGAGCCAGGGCGGCTCCTCCCCTAAATCTCAGGTATTATGCGGCAGGCAAAATTAATGCTTCCTGCGGTAATCCATGTGTACCCTGCCCTCCCGATCCCGCACAATGGTCTGGAACATATTGTTCAGAAGGATGTTGGTAAACGCATAGTCGCTGCGCACATGGGGGCCTCTGGTCTCCTTGCGGTTCTCACAGCACAAGAAGATGGGCTCCGCCACATCCATCATGTCAAAAACCTCCAGGGTACGCATCAGCTCGTGGGAATTGGCACAGCCCAGCTCCTTTAAGCTGTCCGCCTTCAGCTGCTGTACATAGGTGTAGCCTGCTTTCAGCATATTCTCATTCTGGATATCAATGCCGGCATATTCGTTCATCAGATTCTGCAGCGTAGACAGGGCTTCCTTCCAGTGGGCTCCCGGACGCCTGCCCATCAGCATTTCGTAGAGGGCCTCCTTTTCCCTGATCAGAGGATGGCCCGTCACATCCTCCTGCTCCACAGTCTTCACATATTCCGCCGCGTTCTCCCCGGCTACCAGGCCAAAGGCTGCTGCTCCCGAGAGGCTGCCGTTTACATTGCCCACGCAGTTTCCGGCTGCATACAATCCTTCTACACTGGTTCTTGCATGTTCATCGCACTCGATTCCTCTCTGTCCCATCATGATGGGATAGGTTCCGAATTCCACCATCTCCTTGGACAGATCGATCCCTCTCTGCTCTGTATAATCCGTGATAGAATCAATTCCTTCACTGACCATGGCCTCATGGAGCATATAATCCAGATCCTCTGCCGGCGTCTCTGTGCAGTTCATATAGGTGGGGCCCTGCCCCGCCTTCATGCGGTCATGGTAACAGGTAGGCCATACGTCTGCCGTCACATCACCGGTAGCCCGGGAGGGCTGATTGCCATAAGGGGTGAAGGGCTTTCCATGAATATCCGTAGAGATCCCAATCCAGGTTCCCTTCCCGCCCCTGGCAAAATATTTTGGTCCTGCATGGCCGTTTAACATATCCATATTCACCAGTCTGGCCCCGGCACGGTAAGCCATCGCCTGGCCGCTGCCTGTAGTGGCCGGGCAGCAGGGCGTATTGAACATATAGGCCGGCGTAATGCTGGGATACATCCGGGACACCATACCGGTGGCAAGAAGCACGGCTTTCGTCTGAAATACCACCAGCTCCGGCTCCTCCTCGTTGATGTCAATGCCCACAGCGCCGATGATCCGCCCCTCCTCGTTGGTCAAAAGCTCATTGACCACTACGCGGTTTAAGATCCTGGCCCCCTGCTTCTTGGCCTCTGCCGTCAATGCCGGCTTCTGGTTCTTGCCGTCAAATTTCAGGTTATACAGCTGAAAGCCCGGCATCCCGTGCCCTTCAAAACGGTACTCGCCAGTTGGGCGCATACGGATGCCAATGGATTCCCACATCTGAATAATCTCAAAGCTTCTGTTGATCCACACATCCGTCATACTGGAATCCACCCAGGGACCTGCGTCAAAGGATGCTCCAATCTCTCTCCTGACACGGCCGATATCATCTCCATGACACTGGGGAATATAGCAGTGGTAATGGTCATTCCCATTGGCGCCGCTGCCGGAACGGCGTGTATCCGCCTTCTCGGCAACAATAACATCCACGCCGTTCTTCCCGGCTGTGATGGCTGCCATCAGGCCGCCCACGCCTCCGCCTACAACCAAAAATTCACAGGTATAACGCTTCATTCTTCCCCACCTCCTTTGTCCGGTTTGTAGTGAAGCATATAATGAGACAATGGATAACGCATGGTAATAGCCCCCTTGGGACAATCCTTCTCACAGGCCCTGCAGTGCCAGCACTCATCCGGATAGCGTACCGCCAGCCTCTTTTCCGGCTCTCTTTTGTCCAGATATAAGACGTCCAGTGGACAGATCGTGGCACAGTAGCCGCATTTCACGCACTTTTTTTCATTGATAATCGGTGGCATAAATGATTCCTCCTGTACGATCCAATCAATTGAATCCTATTTTGCTGCCTCAATCATGGATAAGGCGTCTTCATAAATCTCCTGGAACTTCTCGCAGCCTGGCAGGGCGCCAATCTCGTCAAGCTTATCCTGGATAAAGGGAGCCATTGCATCCTTCCAGACCTTCACCTCTTCCTCTGTCAGAACATAGTAATCATGTCCTGCATCCTCGGCTGCCTTTCTCTGGATGGCATCATGGCCGTTCTGCACTGCCTGGTCATCCAAATGGAACTGCTCTGCTTCCTCCATAAATACCTGCTGTACCTCTGCCGGCAGAGAATCCCATTTGTCCTTGCCCATGCAGTAGGCCACTGTCTCCATATAAAGTCCGCTGTTCTCGCCAAAAATAATCTCCTGGCTGATCTCGTCCGTAATTCCCTGCATGTTCACCACGCCGCCATGGGTAATGATTCCGTCAGCCACGCCGCCCTGGATGGAGGTAAAGAAATCAGAAAAGGCTGCCTGTACCGGAGCACAGCTGACGCTGGTCAAAAACTCCATGACATTCATCTGCAGGCAGATCACCTTCTTGCCGGACAGATCCTCAGGCTTCCTGATCTCTGCATCAGAATCCATATACAGGTTATAGGGAGCCGTCATACTGTAGCCGCACAGGTGCACGCCATTGTTGTCCAGCTCTGCCTGCAGCTCCGGATGTGCTGCCAGAAGCTGCTCATACACCTCGGTGGTCCCTGTGGTCATTCCCATAAACGGAACGGCCAGCACATTGCAATTCATGGGGAACAGATTCTCAAAATTAGAGTAATTCACCTGTGCCAGATCGCAGGTACCCACCTGAAGGGCATCTACTACCTCATTGGCCTTCACCAGAGAGCCGCCCCAGAAAAATGAGAAGGTTACCTTGCCCTGGGTCCGCTCCGTGATGCGGTCGGTAAATGCCACAAGGGCTGCATCTGCCGCTTCCGTTTTGGTGGAAGATACAATCAGCTCAATGGGCTCAATGTCATCCCAGTTCACATCCCCGGCCGGTGCCTGTGTCTGGCCCTCTGCCGGCTTCTCCTCTCCCTCCGGAGCCTCGTCTCCCGCCGGAGCCTGATCCCCGGTCTGATTCTTGTCATTTGACGCAGGCGTATCCTTGCCTTCCCCGCCGCAGGCCGCCAGGGCGCCCATCACCATTACACTTGCCAGTAAAAGAGCAATTTTCTTCTTCATAAACTTACCTCCATAAATTTTCATTCAATTTCATACTTACACGGTTACTGTTACAGTTCCATATCCCGCCAGCAGGGCCGGCTGCGTGCTGCCCCAAACCATGGCTGCATATATGTACCTACATCAGATTCGGCAGCCAGGTGACAATCCCCGGGAAGATGCAGATCAGAAGGATCAAAAGCACCAGCCCCAGCACAAAGGGCATCACACCCTTGAAGATTCTGGCCACATCCACCTTACTCAAGCCTCCCAGCAGGAATACCACCATGCCCACAGGCGGCGTGATGGAACCCAATGCGGTCATCAGCACCACAAAGATTCCAAACCAGGTGCCGTTCATTCCAAGGCCCGTCACCATAATGGGGTACAGGATCGGTACGGTCAGCATAATCATGGGATTATCCGGCATAAACATTCCCAGGATAATATAGATCAGCGCCACCAGCAGCAGGATCACACCCACAGGCACATTCAGCCCGGTCACTGTCTTGGTGAGCAGGAAGGGCAGCTTGCTCATGGAAATAAACGCAATAAATACATTGGTCCCGATCATCATCAGCAAAATGGTTCCGGTGAGCTTCGCGGTATTCACAAAGCAGCGGATGATCCCCTTAAAATCCAGCTTCCGGGCAAGCAGGCCAATCAGCAATGCGCCAAAGGCTCCCACCGCCCCGGATTCCGTAACGGTAAACCAGCCTCCGTATATTCCGCCCAGCACAAGGAGGAACAGCACTACCATGGGCCATACGCCCCGGAAGGAAGCGATGCGCTCCTTCCAGCCTGCCTTCTCTCCGGCAGGGCCGTAATCCGGCTTGATCCGGGAGATCACAGAGATCATCACCACAAAGATCACCACCAGGATAATCCCAGGCACCACGCCTGCCATAAACAGCTTGCCAATGTTCTCCTCCGCCAGGATCCCGTACATAATCATGGGGATACTGGGGGGAATGATAATGGCCAGAGGCGCTCCGCCGGCAATGGAGCCGCAGGCCAGCTCATCGTTGTACCGGTAGCGGCGCATTTCCGGCAGCGCAATCTTGCTCATAATGATTGTCCCTGCCATATGGGAGCCTGTGATGGCCCCAAGCAGGCCGGAGGCCACCACTGTGGCTGAGGCAAGGCCTCCCCGGTGATGACCGATAAAGGCATTGGCCGTACCAAACAGCCCGGAGCCCATACCGGATTCCGATATGACCAGTCCCATCAGCACAAACATGGGGATTACCGTGAGGCTGTAATTTGCCACAGTCGTAAAGGGTGTGGTCCCCACCACGGTCAAGGCCTGTGTGCCTCCCCGGATCAGGATCAGTCCCAGCATCCCCACCAGGGTCATGCCAACGCCTACCCACATGCGGAGGATCAGGAATACAAAGAGCACAAGAATGCCTAATACACCCAGTAATTCCGGACTCATCCTTCCCCCTCCTTTCCTTCTTCAAGCTCTTTCGGAAGCTTACCGGTCAGCAGGCCGATCTCCCGAATCTCCATCCAGACCACAGCCAGAATCCCTCCCACAAAGCTTAACACCATAACCAGAATAAATGGCCACTGGGGAACCTTTAACATGGAAAATACATAATTCTTGCTCTTGGAATCCATGGCCGCCAAAATCCCTCTCCAAATGATCAGACCAAAAATGACAATCGTGATAAGATTAATCATGATCTGCACCACATGCTGGAGCTTTTTGGGGAATTTGTTCATCACAAAATCCACGGAAATGTTATCTCCCGCCAGACATCCCAGGCCAAGCGCAAGGATCGTTCCCACATTCAGCATCGTCACCAGCTCCGAGGCTCCGACAATGGGGGAATTGAATATCTTGCGCATAATCACATCCGCCACGGAGATCAGCATCATCCCCGCCGTGGATATGATGGAGAAGAATGCCAGAAAATTTGCAATGCAGCGGATGCCCTTTTCCAAAGCACGCATAAAACCACCCTCCTGTTCTAATTTTTGTTTCCATATTTTGTGATATTATTATACTCGAACTGTGTCATTTTCCGGTGTAGCATAAGCTACAAATTATTTCTTTTTAAAGGCTCCCCTCCCAGTGCGGTACCTGTTTTTTAGCGGAGCGTTTTTGTTTCACAGGATGGACTTTCCTAAAAAAAGAATGCGCTCTGCGCATTCTTCGCGCCCGAGCGGTGCCGTTCACGGCTAATTTCACCTCCGCGAGGTGCGCATCCCGCCCGGAGGGCTTTTTATTGATATAGGAAATCCGGAGGAATTTCCTATATCATAAAAAATACAGCCCGGAAAATTCCGGGCTGCAAAGCCTTACTCCTCGAGAAATGTGATGGACGCATCCTTTTTTAAGGCCAGCTGTCCTTCCGCCTCCACACATTTCAAAATCCCGTTAATCACCGGGCAGGCGGCATGTACTGGAAAATGTGCCTTGGCATAGTCGTAAAAGATACCGGCTCCGGGCTTTGCCAGGCACAGCTCAATGGCATCATAGGTATCTCCCAGGGCCTCCATCATTTGCTTGATGGTCTCGCAGCCGGACGATACCTTTACCACTGCCTCCTCATCCTCATTGGTATCTGCGGTTATAATCGTAGTAAAGCCGCAGATGCCAGGTTCCACCTTAACCTTTGTCATGATTCTCCTCCTGTTCTCCTTTTTTGACCTATTATACCATCCGGCAGGCAAAAAGCCAATAACAAAGAATCCGGCAGCGCCATAAAAAAGTCGAGAATGAAGCCTGGACTACACCTCTTTTCCGCAAAAAATATTATAATAAAATATAATATGTCTATAAACACATTTTTTCTTTACAAAAGTAGTTTATAGATGATATCCTGAAATAAAACGTTATAACATTACAAAGGAGGTACAAGAATGGGTTTTCAATTAACATGGGAAAATGCCCAGGCTGTCTTTGAAAAGCTGGCAGAAGAGTATCAGATCTACGCGCCGAAGCGTCATCTGAACGCAGGGCGCTATTCCGGGACTGACACAATCCAGTATGACCGCATCAGCAGCGTGGACGAAATCGTCTGGCAGGTAAAGTCGGACTATCCGGCCAAGGAGGTGCTGACACCTGTCCAGCAGGCCATCTTCTATTTTACAGAGGATGAGTATCGCGCCAGCAAGGCTTCCGAGAAGCCTATCCTGATCTTCGCCCGCCCCTGCGACATTGCAGCCCAGAAGGTACAGGAGAAGATTTATCTGCAGAATGGCGGATATGAGGACTTTTACTACAAGCGGATGCTGGAGCGGGTAAAATTCGCCCTGATGGAATGCAACGGCGGAGACGACACCTGCTTCTGCGTATCCATGAACACCAACAAAACCGACAACTATTCCCTTGCGTTCCGTTTCAGCGAGGACGGCATTCTGGTGAAGGTGGCTGAGGATTCCTTTGAAAAATATTTCTCCGATGCAGCCAGCCAGGATTACGAACCGGAATTCGTGGAGAAAAACCAGCTGGAGGTAACGCTTCCCGACCTGTCCGACCAGAGGGTCCGCCAGGCGCTGAAGAGCCACAGCATGTGGGATGAGTACAATGCACGGTGTATTTCCTGCGGCAGCTGTACGGTTGCCTGCTCCACCTGCACCTGCTTCACCACCCGGGATATCATTTACGGAGACAATCCTGAGGTGGGCGAGCGCCGCAGGGTAACTGCCTCCTGCCAGATCGCAGGCTTTGACCAGATGGCCCAGCAGAAGGAATTCCGCGCTACTGCCGCAGCCCGTATGCGTTACAAAATGATGCACAAGTTCCATGATTACAAGGCGCGTTTCGGCGACTCCCACATGTGCGTAGGATGCGGACGCTGCACCCACAGATGTCCCGAATTCATCTCTATTTCAGCAACTCTGAACAAGATGAACCAGGCAGTGGAGGAGATCAAGGAAACTCTGAATCAGGGAGGTGACAAATGATGACAAACCATGTACAACCAAAGCCGTGTAAGATTTTAAGTGTCAAGAAGGAGAGCGTCCATGAGTGGACCTTCCGGGTAGAATCCGATGCAAAGCCGGAGCATGGACAGTTTATGCAGCTGTCAATCCCCAAGATCGGCGAGGCTCCCATCTCGGTATCCAACCGTGGTGACAACTGGCTGGAATTTACCATCCGCTCCGTGGGAAAGGTAACAGATGTTATCTTCCAGAAGGAAGCGGGCGACGTCCTGTTCCTGCGGGGACCCTATGGCAAGGGCTGGCCCCTTTCCTCCTTCCAGGGAAAGAACCTGGTTGTCATTACCGGAGGAACCGGTCTTGCGCCGGTGCGCTCTATGCTGAACTTCCTGTACGAGCAGGCGGATTATGCCAAGGAGATCCATCTGATCTGCGGCTTCAAGAATGAAGAGGGCATTGTGTTCCGTCCCGAGCTGGAAAAATGGCAGGATAAGTTCCACACAACCTATGCGCTGGACACAGACGCCAAAGAGGGCTGGAGGACCGGATTTGTCACTGAATTTGTTAAGGAGCTTCCCTTTGACAGCTTTGGGGACAATTATGCCGTTGTTGTGGTAGGCCCGCCGCCCATGATGAAGTTCACCGGCCTGGAGCTGGTAAAATGCGGTGTGCCGGAGGATAAGATCTGGATGAGCTTTGAGCGCAAGATGTCCTGTGCAGTGGGCAAATGCGGCCACTGCCGGATCGATGAAACCTATGTCTGTCTGGACGGACCGGTATTCAATTATACCAAGGCCAAAACACTGGTTGATTAAGGAGGAGAGACCATGAATCATGATATTAATGTAAAGAAAATGCGTATCAACTGCTTCCGCCAGTCCAAGGTCCCCGGTGAATTCATGCTCCAGATGCGTGTGCCCGGCGGTATGGTTGCAGCAAAATACCTGGAAAATGTAAAATACATAGCAGATACCTGGGGAGACGGGAATTTCCATTTTGGAACCCGCCAGACCTTTGACATCACCGGGATCAAATACGCAGATATCCCGGCTGTCAATAAATATCTGGAAAACTATATCAAAGAGGTGGACGAGGAGCTCTGCAAGGTAGACATGGACATGGTGGCCGGCGAGCAGCAGGAATGGAACCGGGAAAGCGGTTATCCTACCATCGGCGCCAGGAATATCACCGGCTGTATCGGCAACCATCACTGTATCTGCGCCAATATCAATACCTATGAGCTGGCCCGTAAGATTGAGCCCATCATCTTCCCCAGCCACTACCACATCAAGATCAATATTTCCGGATGCCCCAACGACTGCAACAAGGCGCATCTGGCTGACTTCGGTATCATCGGCGTATCCAAGATCGACTACCACCCGGAGCGGTGTATCGGCTGCGGAGCCTGTGCAAGGGCCTGTGAGCACGGCGCTACCAGAGTGCTGTCCCTAAATCAGGATACCGGCAAGATCGAGAAGGATCCCTGCTGCTGCGTGGGCTGCGGCGAATGTGTAAGGGCCTGTCCTACCAGTGCATGGACCCGTCGGGAAAAGCCTCTGTACCGCGTAATCTTAGGCGGCCGTACCGGACGTCAGACCCCCCGCACCGGCAAGATGTTCCTAAACTGGGCATCCGAAGAGGTGATCCTTGCCGTACTGGGCAACTGGCAGAAATTCTCCGCCTGGGTCATGGATTACAAGCCGGAATACCTCCACGGCGGCCATCTCATCGACCGGGCCGGCTACAAGAAGTTCAAGGAGATCATTCTGGACGGTGTGGAATTGAATCCGGAATGTCTGGTGGCAGAGGATATCTTCTGGCATGAGACAGAATACCGTTCCAATTTCAATGTAAAGCCCATGGAGCTGCATCATACAGCCGGGCCGCACAAATAGGCAGGAAACAAGGCCAGAAAGGCCGGCAGATCGTGATTGATCTGCCGGCCTTCTTTTTCCGATGTGCTTACTGCTCCAGGAACCGCACGCTTTCCATCATTGACGTAAACAGGGAATCTGCATCCTCCCCATAATCCTCATGGATGTAAAAATCAAACTCAATAAACCGGTCACCCTTTTGTACCAGTGTATATTGGTTCCGGAAGACGCTGCCGCTGTCTGTAATCCGCTGTCCCACCGCATGGATCCCAGACAGGCCGCTGACCTCCGCTGCCCCGGTGTCATAGCCTTCTCCCTGAAGATATTCTTCCATCCCCGAAAGATAGCTGCCTGAGTCGTCTACAGAATAGACGCTGATATACATGGATGCCATATCCCATATATCGTCCTCCTCATAGGGTGAATATAGCGACAGCTGGAAGGTTCCCTCCTCGGAGATATCCTCCACGGTCCATATGTAGGGACAGGAAAATGCCATGCCCAGGTCATCAATGGTGTACTCCTTCATGACAGGGGCCGGAATCACAGGCTCTCCCTCCATGGCTGTCTGGAGTTCCTCCTGGGTGATGCTGATCCCCGGCTCCGCACCGGTGTCAGCCAGTATCTTCTCAGCCAGCAGCCGGGTGATGGGGGCAAGGGTGGAAAAATGATCCGCCCCATCCAGCACATAGCAGTGGATGTTCTCATTCTCCGAAGCCTCCTGGATCTTCCGAAGGTTGCCGGAATTGCCGTCCTCCCCTTCTATCAGGAAGGTCGGGTTCTTCACATTGTCCAGCCAGTGAATGGGGGAGCGCATGGTATACTCGTCCTCATTGTTTTTATCAAAGGTAAACTGGCTGTTATTGTGGTACTTCACCTCATCCACCGGTCCAAAGCAGAACACGGAGCGGAACTTGTCCGTATATTCCGCTGCCAGAAGCGCCCGGGTTCCTCCGGTACTGTGGCCTCCCAGGTAAATGCGGTCAGGATTCACATAAGGAAGAGACGCGGCATATTCATAGGCAGACACAATATCATCCACCTCTCCGAACAGAGCCTCATAATAGCCCGGATTGCCGTTCCCGCCCCGGAAGGAGGGGTACATGGTCAGCACGCCTGCCTGCCAGAAGGCAGAGCCTGTCTGGTCGTTATCCCATGCAGGGTAACAGAAGGGAAAATCACTGATGCCATTTCCCCAGCCTCCTACCACCCAGATAATCATGGGATGCTTCTGTCCGTCCCCCGGATCGCTGGACACATAAGCCGCCAGATCCCCCACCTTGGACGGATAGGAAACTAAGTCAAACAAGCCCTCCGGCGGCTCTGGAATGGGATCGCTGTCATTGTCCTGGCGGGTCAGGGTAGTCTGGAAGGCATCATGAGCCTCTGCAAAGCTCTGGCCCTCCCCAATCTGGCTGTCCTTCGCCCCGCTCCCCGCATCCTCCTGGGACGGTCCGCCGCTCTCCTCTGCGGATGTGTCTGCCTGGGTACCTGCGGCTCCTGCCCCAGTGCAGGCTGTACCGGTCAGCATCAGCAATGCCAGCACCGCGGCGGCGCATCTTTTGAATCCATTTGTTCTCATCATCAAAATGACCTCCTTTTCTTTCAACTACTCCGCTTTATTATACACAACTGGCCGCCATAGTTCAAGGCCATTCCTATCCCAGTGCAACATCCATTACCATCATCACCACAAAGCCCGCCGCAAAGCCCATGGTCCCGATGTTGGAATGCTCTCCCTCCGAGGCCTCCGGAACCAGCTCCTCCACCACCACATACAGCATGGCCCCCGCAGCAAAGGCCAGCAGGTATGGCAGCAGCGGTTCCAGGAGCTCTGCCAGCAGAAGCGTAACAGCCGCTGCCACCGGCTCCACAATGCCGGACAGGGTTCCTCCCAGAAATGCCCTTCCCTTCGCATCCCCGTCTGCCCTCAGGGGAAGGGACACCACTGCCCCTTCCGGAAAATTCTGGATGGCAATGCCAATGGACAGGGCGATGGCTCCCACCAGGGTAATCTGGCTGTTTCCTGCCAGAGCCCCTGCAAACACCACGCCCACCGCCATTCCCTCCGGTATGTTATGCAGTGTTACCGCCAGGACAAGCATTGTCGTTTTTTTTAAATTTACCCTTGGCCCCTCGGGCTTTTCCTGTCCCAGGTGCAGATGGGGGATCAGCCGGTCCATCAGCAGCAGAAAGCCCATCCCCAGAAGAAGCCCCACTGCCGCCGGTGCGAAGGCCATCTTCCCCAGGTGGTCCGACATGTCCATCGCCGGAATCAGCAGCGACCAGACAGAGGCTGCTACCATCACGCCTGAGGCAAAGCCCAAAAGCCCCTTCTGCAGCGTGCCGTTCAGCTCTCCCCGTACCAGGAACACGCAGGCTGCCCCCAGCGTGGTCCCTACAAATGGAATCAATATCCCAATCCACACTTCCATTCCGTTTCCTCTCTTTCCGTTCCAAAATGAACGCTGTCATAGTATATGTCATTTTCACCAAAATGTTACATGATGCTGCATGATGTGTAGTGTAACGCACAGCTGTCAGAAAGCAATTTTCAAACACGATGATGTTGGGATCGCATAGGGCTTTTCGGAACTGATATTGGCAAATTGCACAAATTGTATTCTGATTTGTGACTGTGGAGAAGCTTAGAGCGTCTTAATGTTCTGCCCATGAAACAGCAATTCGGCGGCACGGATGCCGGCGAAAGCCCGATCTGCGCCATGGAGGGCGCATAGAGGGCGGTTGTGTCCGGTTATGACAGCTTTCCCCAGAACATTTAGAGGCTCTTAGGTTCGGAACCGGAATAAAAGAGGAATACAATTTGTGCAATTTGCCACACAATTAAAAAAAGCCCTATGTGACCCCAACATCAACACGATCTAGACGTCAAAAAAGACGCATGGCTGATACATCTGCTGTTCCATGCGTCTTTTCTGTTATTTTGGCAGATATATTACAATTCGCAATTGTTCACGGTCCGGGGGAATGGAATGACATCCCGGATATTCCCCATCCCGGTCAGATACATCACGCAGCGCTCAAAGCCCAGGCCAAAGCCTGCATGGCGGGCAGAGCCGTATTTGCGCAGATCCAGATAAAAGCCATAATCCGCCTCCGTAAGCCCCATCTCCTGGATCCGGGCCAGCAGTTTGTCATAGTCATCCTCTCTCTGGCTTCCGCCGATGATCTCGCCGATCCCCGGCACCAGGCAGTCCATGGCAGCCACGGTCTTATTATCCTCATTCATCTTCATATAGAAGGCCTTGATCTCCTTGGGATAATCGGTGACAAATACCGGCCGCTTAAATACCTCCTCGGTCAGGTAGCGCTCATGCTCTGTCTGCAGGTCGCATCCCCAGGAAACCTTGTACTCGAACTTGTGGTTGTGCTTCTTCAGAATATCAATGGCCTCCGTATAGGTCACATGGCCGAAATCGGAATTCACCACATGATTCAGCCGCTCCAGAAGCCCCTTGTCCACAAAGCTGTTGAAGAAGGCCATCTCCTCCGGCGCATGCTCCAGCACATATTGGATCACATATTTCAGCATGCTCTCCGCCACCATCATGTCGTCGGAAAGATCCGCAAAGGCCATCTCCGGCTCAATCATCCAGAATTCTGCCGCATGGCGGGTTGTATTGGAATTCTCCGCCCGGAAGGTGGGGCCAAAGGTATAAATATTGCGGAATGCCATGGCATAGGTCTCCCCATTCAGCTGGCCGCTCACCGTCAGGTTGGTGGGCTTATTGAAGAAATCCTGGGCAAAGTCAACGGCTCCCTCCGCAGTCTTTGGCACATTGGCCAGATCCAGTGTGGTCACCTGGAACATCTCACCGGCCCCCTCACAGTCGCTGCCGGTAATCAGCGGCGTATGCACATAGACAAAATCCCGCTCTTGGAAAAACTTGTGGATCGCATAAGCACACAGGGACCGTACCCGGAATACCGCCTGGAAGGTGTTTGTCCTGGGCCGCAAATGGGAAATGGTCCGCAGGTACTCAAAGGTATGGCGCTTCTTCTGCAGGGGATAATCCGGTGTGGAGGCTCCCTCAATGATGATCTCCTCTGCCTGAACCTCAAAGGGCTGCTTGGCCTCCGGGGTGGGCACCAGCTCCCCCTTCACAATCAGGGCTGCCCCCACATTCAGCTTGGCAACCTCCGCAAAATTAGACAGCCCGTCCGCATACACCACCTGCAGCGGCTCAAAAAAGGTTCCGTCATTCAGTACAATGAACCCAAAATTCTTAGAATTGCGGACACTGCGCACCCAGCCGCAGACCTCCACCTTCTGTTCCAGATATTTTTCCTTTTGCCGATATAAGCTCTTAATATTTACAAATTCCATCCTCTAATCTCCTTCCGTTCCTCGATCCCATGATCCATACTCTTAAGCTCCCGCGAATCGTGCCCTGTTCCTGGCACTCTTCGGATTGCCTTCCTTATGCTCCTACTGCCGGCACTCTTCGGATTTCCTTCCTTATGCTCCTACTGCTGGCCTTCTGAGTCCTCCTCGGATGATGCGCCCTCCGGACTTCCTTCCGTGTCTCCCCCGGCAGGCTCACCTTCCGCGCCTTCCTGGGCAGGCTCATTCTCCGGGCTTCCCTCCGTGCCTCCCTCAGCCGGCACATTTCCCGGGGCGCTTCCCTCAGTTTGCTTGTAATGGACAACCGCATGCTCTACCAGGTAATCCAGAGTCTTATTGCACAGATATGCATTGCGGATAAAGTCCTCGCCGTATTCATCATACAGGCCCTGGGCATCCGCAAAGCCGTAATTGGCCACCATCTGATCCACAAAGGCCTGATAGCCCTCCTCGTCGATCTCTATGCCCTCTGCCTCGGCAATCTTGGCCAGGATAAGCTCCAGCTCAATATTCTCCTTCATGGAATTGACCGCATTGGTATTAAACTCCTCCTCTGTCTGGCCGTTTGCCTTCAGGTATTCTGCCAGAGTCATATTATACTGTGCCTGGCTCATGTCCTCCATCTGCTTCTTATACTTGGCCACACGCTCATCCAGCAGCCCCTCCGGCAGGGAATTGACTGTATTCAGCTCCCGGATCCGCTCTATGATCGCACCGCGCTTCACACTCTCTGCACTGCTCCTCTTCTGCTCTCCGATCTGCTCTGTCAGCGCATCCTTCATATTCTGCACCGTATCATAGCCAAAGTTCGCGGACACATACTCATCTGTCAGCGTATCGTAGCTCATTTCCACAGGGCTCACAATGGCATTCACCTTTACCTTAAATACTACAGGCTGGCCGGCCAGATCCGGATTGGGGTCATAGGACTCCGGAAATGTGAGATTCAATTCCAGCTCATCCCCTACATTGGCGCCAATGAGCCCGTCCTCAAAGCCGTCAATAAATCTGTGGGAGCCAATGGTGAGCTTCTGTCCCTGGGCGGTCCCTCCTTCAAAGGCCACGCCGTCCCTCAGCCCCTCAAAATCAATGTCTACCGTATCTCCTTCCTCCACCACGGTCTTATCCGTCGCCTCATAGGCCGGGAAATATGCCATCAGGCCCTCCACGTAGCCCCGCAGGTCATCCTCTGTCATCTCCGGGCTGTCCACCTCCACGGACAGGCTCTTGTAATCTCCCAGAGTCACATGCTCCTTGTTCTCCTCCTTGTCCTCTCCGCAGCCTGCCAGCAGCCCCAGCGCAGCAAGCCCCATCAAAAACAATATCACTTTCTTTTTCATATGATTATATTCTCCTATTCTCATGCTGTATTTTTGCAATCTTTATAAACATACCACATTTCAGGGAAAATGAAAAGTATTCCTTCTCATTTCTTTTCACTTTTCTCTTAAATTTCGTTACTATTCACGGCCCGGGGGCCGCTCATAGTAACGATTCGGGGCGATATTCC